>JABJCS010000011.1 GCA_018665505.1 Alphaproteobacteria bacterium | reverse complement strand
TGACCAACGACATTTATACTAAAGAGGATGCACAATTTCTGATTCGTAGCGAAGCTTTGCCGGAAGAAAGGATTCGTGGCGTGGAAACTGGTGGGTGCCCGCATACTGCGATCCGCGAAGATGCTTCAATGAATCTCGCAGCCATCGATGATCTGAATAAGAAATTTCCAGAACTCGATTTAGTCATTATCGAATCCGGAGGCGACAATTTGGCGGCAACATTTAGCCCAGAACTCGCGGACATTACGATTTATGTCATCGATGTTTCCGCTGGCGACAAAATTCCCCGTAAGGGTGGGCCTGGTATCACGCGCTCTGACTTGCTGGTAATCAATAAGATCGACTTGGCGCCACTGGTTGGTGCTGATCTCGATGTTATGGACCGAGACGCCAGAAAAATGCGTGATGAGAAACCGTTTTATTTTACGAACATTAAAAGTGGCCAGGGCGTAGCGGAGATAGCTTCTTTTCTGGAAGCCCTTGGCGGACTTTCAGTCGATTGAGACAAATCTCAAATTTCATTGATCTATACGGCGTTGTCAGACCAAACCGGCTTGAGCGAGGCAAGGCAATTCCATAGCATCTGGCGATGCAACATCCCTTCCGTTATTTCAATAGTTCACCCGAGATAATTCGCCTGACGGTGGATGATGTATAGCTTTCGTTGCGGCAGGTTGAAGATATGTTATTCGAGCGCGGCATCGACATTTGCCACGAGACGGTGCGTTTCTGGTGGAACCGGTTCGGTCCGAGGAGATGTCGCCGAGATCTGCAGACGATGAGGTATTGGTAAGTACGGCGGAACTTTTAAATCCTTACATAATCAAGGTGCAAGTAACGGCGGTTGCGAGCCCCCGCAACCACCTTTACCGAACTCCGGTAATTATTGAGAGAAGCCGCTTCTTTGGAAGCGGCTTTTCCTTTTAGGTTGGCGGTTTGTGCGGCCTCAATCATGTTTGTGATTTCGCCAATAAGCTCAATCCCAATTCCGTCATCGTGATTACGAACCTTGATGATTTCGACCAGGCTGCGGATAATTTCGGCGGCCTCTGTTCGGCATTCCGGGTTGTTCAGGCTGGCTTGCAAGTTTTCGACCTTCCGGCGATAGAGTTCGGCGAGATTCGGGTGGAGGATTGGCGCCGGTGGCGGTGCACTTGAAAGCCGAAGTTCCAAGTCTCTCTTCTGCGTTTCCATATCCTCGAGTTTCGCCTTGAGGCCGGGGGTTCGCAATCCATCCGCGATGGCGTCGTACAATCCCTCCAGCTTGCGATTGATGCCGTCGAGTTCCTTGGCCGTATGTTCGTGCCCGACATTACGTTCTTTCTCCACTCGGTTAATTTCGGTATGGAAGGCTCGGATGAACTCCTCCACCAGATGCGGCTGCATAAGATTGGTCTTTAAGGTACCCAGGACGAGTTCTTCGATCCGATCGCGTTTGATGCCACGCCGGTTGTTACAGGTGCCCTGATTGCGGGCGTGATCGCAGGCCATGTAATCCTTGCCGACGGCGATCATGGAGGAACCGCACTCAGCGCAGACCATAAGTCCTGTAAATAAATGGCGGGAACGTCGATGCTCCCAGAAGCGGGTGTCGCGGGCTTTGCTCACGGAAGGGGAATTTCTGATGCCGTCCAGGCGCGCCTGAACCTTGTCCCACAGATCCTGATCAATTATCCGAAGGTGCGGGACATTTTCGATTATCCATTGATCCTCCGGATTTGGCCGGGCCAGTCGATTGCCCGTTATCGGGTCTTTTACATAGCGCTGCTTATTCCACACCAGTCGTCCCACATAGAGATCGTTACGAAGAATGCCCGTGCGCCGGGTGTAATGGCCACGGATGGTGGTATCGCGCCAGGGTCGGCCTCGTGGACCCGAAACATTCTCAGCGTTCAGGGTTCGCGCTATAGCGCGCGGGGAATGACCTTGGGCGAACATTTCAAAGATCCGTATTACGACAATGGCTTCAGCTCCATTGATGGTCCGGTCGCCGCGTATAGGGTCGCCATTGGCATCGACCTGTTTGACGACGTCATAGCCGTAGGCATTTCCCCCTGCTGATTTGCCTTTGCGAACCCGGCCTTCGAGGCCGCGTTTGGTCTTAAGGGCGAGGTCCTTGAGAAACAGTGCATTCATGGTGCCCTTGAGGCCGATATGCAGTTCATTGATCAGGCCTTCGGAAAGCGTGTTAATGCTGACACCAGCATGGTTTAAACGCTTGTAGATGCCAGCGATGTCTTCCTGATCGCGGCTGAGGCGGTCCAGTGCCTCCGCATATACGAGATTGACCCCGCCATCTTTGGCAGCGTCCATCAGAGACAGCATGCCTGGCCTGTTGCCGAGCGTGCTGCCACTGATCGCATGGTCGCTGAAGATGTTGACGACTGCATGTCCGTCCGCTTCGGCTCGCTTCCGGCATTCCCGGACCTGATCGTCGACAGACGTTGCTGACTGCATGTCGGACGAGTAACGGGCGTAAATAACGGCTCGCATTATCTTTCTCCTCTCAACGTGAACGGATTGCCATATTCTGCTTTGAGATTGTCTCGAAGTGTTTTGACGGATGCGCGGTAGCGTTCACCGGCCATAGCCTGATTGGCATGGATGTAATGCTCCTCCGTGGTGGCCGGGTTGATATGGCCGAGTAGGGGGGCGGTTATGCCGATGTTCTCAGGTGTCTGGTCAACTATCGAGGTGACTGCGATGTCGCGAAACAGATGTGGGTTGATCGACACACCAAACGCGGCCTCTGTCGTCTCGACGACACAGCC
>JABJCS010000158.1 GCA_018665505.1 Alphaproteobacteria bacterium | reverse complement strand
TCCGGTGCTAAATAATTGTTAAGTCACTAAAATCTACCAGCGTGCAGAATTCTCGCCACGCCCTGTTCCCTACTCGATCCGCACAGATAACAACGCGGAAGGAAGGCCGTAGGCACCACTTTCGCGAATCGCCATACGCCCCGTTCAGAAAACACTATCCAACCGCAATACCTCGATCTCCTCGGCAGTGTATCCGACCTCCCGTAGGACTTCCTCGCTGTGCTCGCCGGGCGCTGCCGGCGGACGGTCGATGAGGCCGCCACCATGGGCAAATTTGAAGCCCGATGCGACGAGAGTCATATCACCATGCGGTGTCTCGATGGTCTGTAAGACGTCACGATGCGCCAATTGCGGATGCTCGACCACCTCGTCGATGCGCCAAATCTTCGCCGCCGGCGCGCTGACCGCGTCAAAGCGCTTCTGCCAAGTTTCAACGTCTTCCTCGATCAGTTTCTCCTGCACGATCTCACGCAAAGCGTCGGCATTTTCACGTCGCGCGTCCCAGTCGACGAAGCGTGGATCGTCAAGCAGATCGGCGCGACCTATCTCGGCGGCGAGTGCCCGAAACTGGCCCTCGGAGTTTACCGCCAACAGCATAAAGCCACCCTTCACCCGGTACATATCCGCCGTCGCCTTTCGGCTGACCGCTTGATTGCCCATCTGCTTCTGCTCAATACCGCCCACAGTGTATTCACAAACCGCGGGCGAAAGGAAAGTCAGCGCCGCGTCCAACATGGATATATCGATGAATTGTCCCTTCCCGGTGCGGGTGCGTTGGAAGAGCGCGCTGGAAAGTGCGAAAGCGCCGGTCATGCCCCCGATGGCGTCGCAGACCGCGAAGCCGGCGCGGGTTGGCCCGGCCTCCACATGACCGGTGATCGACATGATGCCCGATGTCGCCTGAATGCGCCCGTCATAGGCCGGAGTGTTTTTCTCGGGCCCCTCTTGGCCGAAGCCGGAAATCGCGCAGTAAATCAGGTTCGGGTTCACCTCAGACAAGGCCTCATAGCCAACACCGAGGCGATCCATCACGCCGGGGCGATAATTTTCCATTACGATATCGGCGTCCCGGACCAATCGTTTGACGATCTCAACGGCTTCCGGTTTCTTCAGATCGAGGGTCATGTTTCGTTTATTGGCGTTGACCGCAATCCACATGGGACCGAGCGATTTCGCCGACCATTCGGGCGTATGCGCGGAGAAGCGAAACTCCTCGCCGCCCGGACGTTCGATTTTGATCACGTCCGCGCCGAGCAAGGCTAGTTGATAGCTGGCGAAAGGACCCGCGATCACCTGCGTGAAGTCGATCACGCGGACCCCTTCGAACGGCTGTGTCATGACCCGCTATTCCGCGGCGGCGGCGGACTTGATATCTTTCTCGCGACGCTCCTTGGCGATCTGCTTGTTGCGATCGAACTCCGCTTTGCGCCGGGCGATCTCCTCGTCCGACATTTGATCGATATTACTGAAATCGAGTTTCCATTTACCGTCCTCATTCCAACGCAACGGCGACTGCACCGTTGTCCGGGGACCGACGGCCGATTCCAGAACCTTGAGCGCCAGTTCCATGGTGAACGATTGCGAATCGACATCGTTCGGCTTGCCTGCCGCATTGCCGAGCGGGAAGTCGCTGAACAGAAAGCGCGGTGCGCCCACTTGTTCGACGATATCCTTGCCGCAACCCATGATGACGGTGGGAATGCCGTTTTCTTCGAGGTGCCGTGCAATCAGACTCACGGTCTGATGACACACTGGTCAATTGGCGACGATGACGGCGACGTCGCCGCCATCTTCACGTATTCGTTCGTATATCTCGGGACAATCGACTTCCATCGTGCGCTGCTGGCTGCGATTGGTCGGCGCACCATAGAAACGCTCGGTAATGCCGCCGATCACGCCTTCACCCGCCAAGCGCTTTAATTGCTGCAGCGGAAACCAAGTCTTCATATCCTCGGCCGTCGTATGATTGCGGTCGATACCGATATGGGAGACGCGGAGGTCCGGATCCGATTCGGTCGAATCTGTATAAACCGTATAGAATTTCGCCGCTGAATTATACGGCGCGCCCGGTCCCTGATCGCCTTTATCCGGCTGATAGGGTGCGGCCGTGGTCACCAACGCGACCCGGCTTTCCGACAGCGGTTTCTTCAGTGGCGTAAACGGTACGTCGTTATACTGCGCCCAGCGATACGGCTTCTCATACCCAAGAGTCTGATAATACGTTGAAATTCGGTGAATGTACGGAATCGGTTTATCATGTGGTTCCGCAAACCCGAATTCCTGGTCGGCCTCTGACATGTTTGTCTCCCATGAAGGTCGAAGAGAATTCCTGAGACGAATATAAGCCTTCCGACCGTCATCGTCCAAACCATCAACACTTTGTTAACAAATCTGCCGTCAAATGAGAGTGAATCAATGGTGGTGTGACCACCATCACAGACTCGCCCCACGATCCGTCGATACTTAGACGCAGAGGTTGGTGGTTCGCATCTGGGAGGATGGCAGGATGAACACAAGAATTCGCAGCATCGGTTTTGCAGTATTGGGTGCGGTCGCGCTGACGGTCGCGTCCGTGCAAGACACGCGGCAACCGGACACATGTGCCGAGGGCTATCACGCAACGGTAAAGGAATGTTTATTCGAGACCGTAATGTGGGATCTCGTGCGCAACAGTCCCGATGACACCGATCTGGAAGCCTATGTCACGATGTTCCCGAATGGGCGCTATCTATTGCAGGCCAAGGACCGACTTTCCGGATTGCTGCCGGGATATGGTGTGGTTGCTCAAGCCACCTCGGGCTCCTAAGGCAGTTCAAGCTTCCTCGATTACTTTCTCTTCCGATAGCCAGACGGGCGAGTTCGCCATGTCGATGAAGCGCTTTTCGTCCTCAATGAGTTCACGCCCGGCGATCTTCCCCGCGTCCGACGATATCGATCGCTCGAAACTCTCCATATCGTCGTACCAGACCTCCGCCGTCCCGTCATAAGGCTCGGGCCCGCCACGACTTCCCTCAATCCGAGCCGCCGTCTCCCCGCTGATCGTGTGGGCCTGCACATAACGCCGATAACCCAGTGCCGCCTTGTGGCGGATCATGATTTCCCGGTGAGGACCGATCCAATGCGCTTGAAATTCCTCGCGTGAGAGATGCGGCAAACGGCGCAAACAGAATGTAAGCTTGATCATGACGAACTCCTCACGCGCTATCTTCGCCGTGACACCAATCCGGAATGCCCTTCCCGATATCGATATAGAGACGGCGAAGAGCCCGCGAATCCTTTCGCTGATCGCTGCGGTAATCCCAATAGCTCACCGGGTCACATAAATTATCTTGATAGATCACTTGGGTGATATCGCCGTCATTATCACGAAATGGAAACCCGACGGATTCGCTTACCTGGACCAAGCCGGATTCCCGCGCACCCTCGATATAGACCAGCATGCCGCACGGATGGTCGACGATATGGGACAGCGCCCGCCGAACCTTATCCCTGCGATCGGACTGGACGACATCGAGATAGTTCTTGCCCGTAATATCGAAACCATAACGGTCGGCAAGTTCCGCACCCGACAAGCGAACGATTATATTATCGGGATCGCGGAACTCATGTATCTCGAAAGTCGACAGAATGGTCGGAACGTCGCACGGATCGAAGGACGAACGCATCGGCACCAACCCGACCTTCGGCAGAGACGACCAATAATCCGCAAATAATTTCGCGTTCTCATTCTCGAAACATATCTCTGGGAAGGCGTCGGATTTATACATATACCGTGGATTCTATCCGTCTTATTTTGTAATTGAAAAGCATGAATCAGCGAACAACCATCAAGAGTGCCCCTACATTGGTTATTTTTGATTGCGATGGCGTGCTCGTTGATAGCGAACCGATTTCGAATCGCGTTTTGGCCAATGATATTACCGCCGCCGGTTGGCCGATGACGACGGCGGAGTCCATCGCACGGTTCAAGGGCGGTCGCTTAATCGAGGTCCAACGCGAGGTCGAAGAGCATCTTGAGGTCGACCTCGGTGAGACTTGGCTGGCGGAGCACTATGAGCGCATGTTCGATGCTTTCCGTGAAGAAATCACCGCGATTCCCGGCGTGCTCGACGTACTCGACACTTTGAAAGCGAAAAACATTCCATTTTGCGTGGCGAGCCAAGGACCTGTCCGCAAAATGAAAATCACACTCGGCGCAACGGGTATTTGGCCACGGGTCGAAGGTCACATCTATTCGGCGGATATGGTGGAACGACCTAAGCCCGCGCCAGACCTATTCCTCCACGCGGCCCGCTCGGAAGGATTCGAGCCCGCGTATTGCGTTGTCGTCGAAGACAGCGCCACAGGCATTCGCGCCGCGTGCGCCGCCGGAATGCGGGTCGTCGGTTTGGCGCCGCCCGGCGACGTTGCGCTGAGCAATGCCGGGGCCCATATAGTCATCAATCGAATGAGCGAATTGACGAAATACCTCGATTGATTTCGCCCCTCCCCATAGAGGACGAGGACAACATGCAACGATCTTTGCGTTTGATATCGACACTCCTACTCGTCGCCGTCGCCGGGGGTGTGGCCCTGGCAGCAAGCAACTCGACACCGTATGGCGACGAACAAGGCCGCACCATCAAGGCCCTCTCGCAAAAAGACATCGGAGACTTGGCGGCCGGTCGCGGTTGGGGCTTCGCCAAACCGGCGGAGCTTAACGGTTTTCCCGGCCCCGCCCATCTCTTGGAATTGAAGGCGGAGATCGGCTTGACCGCGTCTCAAACAGACCGAATCCAAACCCTGTTTGCCGTTATGAACGCCGAAGCCCGCACCGTCGGCAGCCAATTCATCGCGGCGGAAAAGGCGCTCGACGCTGCCTTCGCCGCGGGGACGGTCACCCCGGCCACGCTGGAAGGTTTGATCGCCGAATCGGCACGGCTGCGGGGACAGCTCCGCCTCGTCCATTTGAAGACGCATCTTGCCACACTGCCCTTGCTCACCCACCATCAAGTGAAGCGCTATAACCAGCTGCGCGGATATGAGGATACCGGACAAGGAACCGAACACGATGGCAAGCATCGCCACTAACGCCGCTGATGGCGTACATTCCGCATCGCCGCCTCAATCGGCTTGGGAACTCCGGTCGCTCTCCGCGCTGATGGCGGCGGAAATCGTTGGGCTCGATCTCACGGAACCGCTCGACGCGGACACGCGTGGTCGACTCCACCAAGCGTTCCTCGATCATCAGCTCCTCGTCTTTCGCGATCAAGACCTGACGAAGGAGCAACAGGTCGCCTTCACTGAACAGTTCGGCACGTTGGAGCGCCACACCGCGCGCAATAAGGGCACGAATGATCTGCCCCTGGTGCATATCGTGAACAATCTGGGTGAAGACGGAAAGCCGATGGGCAAGGTCCGCTCAGATATGTGGCACACCGACAAATCCTTCCGGCCCGCGCCGTCGATGGCAACGATCCTGCACGCCATCACCTTGCCGCCCGACGGCGGCGATACGGTGTTCGTCAACATGTACGCCGCGTTCGAGGGATTGAGCACTGAGCGCCAAGCGGAAATCCGCGATCTCAAGGTCGTCCACAGCTGGCGGCTGTCGCGCGAGAACGAAGGCCGCGAGATGTCGGCCGAAGAACTCGCCGATGCGCCCGACAACACCCATCCCCTGGCCCGCATCCACCCGGAGACCGGCCGAACCGCGATCTTCGCCGGCATGCACGCCTCCCACATCGAAGGCTGGCCGTTCGAGAAAGGCCGCGCCTTGATTCTGGAACTGGAAGCCCATGCGACGCAGCCCCAATTTCTCTACCGCCACACTTGGCGACCGGGCGACATGCTGATGTGGGACAACCGGTGCCTGCTACACCGGGCTGAGGCCAATTTCGACGCCGCAAAATATCCCCGCGTGTTGCACCGGACCTGCCTGCGAGGCACGCCGACGTCTTAGTCGGTGATAGGTTAAGCTATCCCTCTAATTTACTAATCGCCTAATAAAACGAGAACACGCAAACTATAAATAAAAACATAAACATCAGTATTAATTAAAATTAAAATAATTTATAATATAACTTCATAAATATAATCAATATTAATTACTGACGATACTTAATCAAGAAATTATACCAATACATCTTATTTAATTAAAATAATATAATATTTTCAACAGATTTTAATTCATTAAGGGGCTGTCCCAGATAACTAGCCCATATTTGTTCTAACCCATTGCCTTAGCTGCGATAATTGGGCTGATGGGTCACTGTTGTTAAAACGCCACTCGCACTCCTTTAAGAATAGGCCGAAATGGGCCTTTGGAACAC
>JABJCS010000157.1 GCA_018665505.1 Alphaproteobacteria bacterium | reverse complement strand
TCTCCCATTTGCAGACCCGCCCCGTTGGCCGTCCGCCGAACTATGTGCGGCGCTATTACGTCAGCTTCAGTTATCGGGCCAGATCGTGGGACAAGAAACGCCGTGTCGTTGCCAAGGTCGAGTGGCATCCCGGCGAATTGTATCCCCGCGTCGGCTTCATCGTCACCAACCTGTCACGCCCTGCCGAACGGGTCGTCGCTTTCTACAATCACCGGGGCACGGCGGAACAATGGATCAAGGAAGGCAAGAACGCCATCAAGCGGACGCGGCTGTCATGCCGCAAGTTCCGCAACAACGAGGTCCGCCTCCAGCGTCATGCCCTGGCCTACAACCTAGCCAACTTCATGCGGACTTTGGCCTTGCCCGAAGAGGTGGAGCATTGGTCGCTGACCACGCAGAGAGAGAAGTTGGAGAAGATTGGAGCCAAGGTCGTTCGCCATGGCCGCTATGTCACATTCCAATTGGCCGAGGTCGCCGTTTCAAGGAACCTGTTCCAGAAAATTCTGACCTTGATTGATGACCTGCGGCGAAGTCCCGTTCCGGCGTAGGCCGGGAAAATAGACGGCAATGTGGCAAAGACAGGAAAGGTGTGTCTGGATGACGGCAAAAACTGCCAAATGGGCATCTGAGCTTGATCAAAGCGTCAAATCGAAGTGGTCAAGAGACCGACCAGGTGAGATTATTTCCTTCGGTGGAAAGAAGCACCTTTGCTGGCTACGAAATGAAGGTTATCTGGGAAATGTCGGTTAAATGATGGTCCGATAGACATTATGGAGATGAAACCGTGAGCAAGTCCGAAAAGACCGATTTCGAGCACGCGCTGGACCGGCGCGTCGCCGGCATTCTCGATGCTTGCACCGCCTGCGGCGCCTGTGTCGAGGTTTGTCCAACGCCGGGGATCGCAGGGATCGGTGCTGCATCGGAAACCGTTGCCGCCGGCGTGCTGGATATTCTGCGCAATGGTTCCGCTGAAGCCGAGGCCGAGCAATGGGCGCAAGTCTGCTGCGGCAGCGGGTTTTGCATTGCTGCCTGCCAGCATGGCATCAACCCGCGTTTCATGTTGATGATGGCGCGCCGCGCTATGAAGCGCGGCCTTCCGGCATTGCAATGCCGCGAAGCCGGCAAGGTGGAATTCAAAAAGATGACCCGCAGCGCCGGGATCATCTCGCGTCTGCAGATGTCGCCGGATGCCATGCAGCGCTTGGTGCCGTCTTCCCACCCGGAACGCGAGACGCCGCCGGAGCTGATTTTCTACACCGGTTGCAACATGCCCAAAACGCCACATATCGGCATGCTTTGCCTGGACGTGCTCGATAGGCTCGACGTCCATTACGAGGTTTACGGCGGGCCGGCCAATTGCTGCGGAATTTATCAGATGCGGCAAGGTGACTTGGCCAACGGTGGCCGGCAGTTGGACCAGACCATCAAGCGCTACGCCGATACCGGCGCGCCCGAGGTGTTGTCGTGGTGCCCGACCTGCCAAATCCAGTTCGACGAAGCGGCTGATACGAAAGCTTTCGATACGGCGATGTTCCCGGTCTATCTGGCGCGCCGGCTCGACGATCTGCGGCCGATGTTCACGACCCCGGTGAACAAGCGGGTCGCTTTGCGGGAGTTTCCTGGATCGGCCGGCGTTACGGAAAGTGTTGTCGCGTTGCTGTCCGCCATTCCCGGGCTGGAAGTGGTCGAATTGGAGATGCCAGACGATGTGCCGCTTGCCGGGTATACAATGTTCTCACTGGGACCGTTGCCGGAATTCCGAAAAAAACTGCTGGCAGAGAGTTTCCGGGCCGCCGAGCGCGCCGGGGTAACAACATTGGCGGGCATTTACCACGGCGACCACCGCGAGCTTGCCGCGCACGAGGGTGCATGGCCGTTTGAATTCGTCAACTACATGGAACTCGTCGGCGCCGCCATGGGGATCAGCCATGACGACACGTTAAAGCGTCTGAAGTTGATGCGCGACGTGGATGTGATCATGGAAGCCGTCGCCGACCAGATTGATGCCTATGATCTGGACCCCGATGAGGTGCGTGACGTTATCGCCAACGATTTGCTGGCCGAACAGATTTTGCCGACCGACCCGGCACGCCACTCTGCCGTATCGAGATTATGAATGCCCAAGCCACAGCAATGCCGGCGGCGCGTCTGCTGCCGGCTTACACCGTGGCGGCGGTTGTGGTATTGATTTGGGATGCTACCCCGGCGGCGGCCAAGGTCGCGGTCGGCGGATTGGACCCGATCCTTGTCGATATTCTGCGCACCGTTCTGGCGGCCGCCGTTGTGGTGTCGGCGGCGATGCTGATGCGCCTGCCTTTGCCGGCGGGCCTGGGCGATTGGGGTCAAGGGTATCCCATTTAAAGTGTTGATACGCCCGCGGGGTCTTGCGTCGCGGCGCGGCAATTCGTAAACGATGACCCACTAATTTTCATTCGGAGAGACCATATGCGTGCGGAAGCGCAGGCGCTGATCGATAGCACCAAGCAGTCTTTGATACTGCTGAGGAGGCATCTTTGACTATGATGCCGCGACCCGCCGTCTAGCGGAGCTGAACGCGCTCTCCGAAGACCCCGACCTTTGGAACAATTCCGAGAACGCGCAGAAGATCATGCGCGAACGGACGCGATTGGATAAACGCATCTCAGGTTATGACCGTCTGACCGCAGAGCTTGAAGAAAACGCCGAACTGATCGCGATGGCGGAAGCCGAAGGGGATGACGAGATCGCGGCCGAAGCCGAAGCCGTGCTTAAGGTCTTGAATAGACAAGCGGAAAAACAGCAAATCGAAAGCCTGTTGTCCGGTGAGGCAGACGGTAACGATTGCTATCTGGAAGTCCATGCGGGTGCGGGCGGCACTGAATCTCAGGATTGGGCGGAGATGTTATTGCGGATGTATCTGCGTTGGGGTGAACAGCACGGCCACAAAGTCGAATGGCTGGAAGAGTCGTCCGGCGAGGAGGCGGGACTGAAATCCGCGACGATCCGCATCAATGGCGAAGACGCCTACGGATGGCTAAAGACGGAGACCGGCGTCCACCGCTTGGTTCGGATTTCACCCTATGATGCGGCGAACCGGCGGCATACCAGTTTTGCTTCGATCGGTGTCTATCCGGCAATCGACGATACGATCGACATCGTCATCAACGACAAGGATGTGCGGATCGATACCTACCGGGCGTCGGGGGCCGGTGGACAGCACGTCAATCGGACCGACAGCGCTGTGCGGATGACCCATATTCCGACCGGCATCGTGGTCCAATGTCAGAACGACCGCTCACAGCATAAGAACCGCGCAACGGCAATGAAGATGTTGCAGGCGAGATTATATGAGGCGGAACTGAAGGCACGTGAGGATGCCGCCCAGGCCGAGCACCAAGCGAAGACCGATATTGGCTGGGGGCATCAAATTCGCTCATACGTCTTGCATCCATATCAAATGGTGAAAGACCTACGCACGAATGTGGAGACCGGCAACGCCCAGGGTGTGCTCGACGGTGATCTAGATAAATTCCTGGAAGCCTCGCTCGCCGACCGTCTAGGCGGGGGCGATACCGACGCGCCGGAAGCGGAAGTTGAGGTTTCTTAGGCTAGCCCACTTTCGCGGCCATCGCCTCAATCTCGATCAAGAATTCCGGTTTTGCCAAGCCGGCGATGACAATCATCGTCGAGCCGCATTTGATGTCGCCGACATATTCGTCGCGGACGGGCCGGAAACCGGCCATGTTGTCTGGATTGACGATATATACGTTCAAGCGGACCAGATCCTCTAACGCCATATTACCGGACGCCAAGATGTTCTTGATATTCTCGAAGATCAACCGGGTCTGCGCGTCGATGCCGTCGGGCACGGAACCGTCGGACGCGATGGCAATTTGACCGGAGAGGCACATCCAGCGCGCGTTCGCCGGCACCTCGACACCGTGGCTATAAGCGGACAGCGGAGTCGCGACGGTGGCGGGATTATGTTTTTTCAGCATGTTCGGTTCCTCTATTAGGATGGGTGATCAATCGCGCGCGGTCGCGAGCACAGCATCGACATGCCCCTTAACGCGGACCTTGCGCCAGGCGTGCGCGATCTTGCCCTTCTCGTCGATTAGGAAGGTTGACCGTTCAATGCCCATGTATGTGCGACCGTAGTTCTTCTTCTCTACCCAGACGCCGTATGCCTCACAGGCGATGCCGTCCGTATCGGCGACAAGCGGGAAGGGTAGATCATACTTCGCCTTGAAATTATCATGGCGTTTAACGCTATCCTTCGATACTCCGACGATTTCGGTCCCGGCTTTCGCGAAGTCGCCAAGCGCGTCGCGAAAGCCTTCAGCCTCGGTTGTACAGCCCGGTGTCGAATCCTTTGGGTAAAAATACAAAACGACTTTCCGCCCGCGCAAAGACGATAATTTTAGGCTACCGCCGCCGTCCGTCTGCAAATCGAAATCAGGTGCTTTATCGCCGACATCCACACTCATGGGTGACCTCTCAATTGAGCGACTATTGATCCTCGAACTAGCGAATATAGGCTGGTGTTATTGTTGCGCCAGAGACGGCCCGGCCGATTGCTCATAGAAGGATTTCGGCATTCCCGCGGCGGTCCGGCTGGTCTCATTGAAGGGCGGCTTGAGATCGCCCTTGAAGTAGCGTCGTACTAAATCTTTGAAGGTTGCGCTGGGCGTGAAGCCGCGGGCATTACACAGATAATCAAACCAGCGTTGTCCGGCAGCGACATGGGTGATCTCGTCGCGGTGTATGATTTCCAGTATATCGGCGCTCTCGTCATCTTCCGCCGCCCGCAGTTTCTCGATCATGATCGGCGTCACGTCGAGACCGCGCGCCTCCAGGACCAGCGGGACCACTGCCAGTCGCGCCAAGATATCTTCCGCAGTGTTCTCCGCTGCTTCCCACAGCCCGTCATGGGCGGGAAGATCGCCGTACACCGCATCAAAATCGCAGAGACGCGCATTGAGAAGCCGGAAATGCTTGGCCTCGTCGGCGGCGACCGCGATCCAATCGCGCGTGAAATCCACCGGTAAATCGTTGGTGTGAGCAAACCGCGCGATAATATCGCATGCTAGATCGATCGCGTTCAGTTCGATATGTGCCAAGGCGTGAATCAGCGCAATCCGCCCTTTAATTCCCCTATTGATTTTGCGCCGGCGTACTTTTCCGGGCGCTAAGAGTTCGGGCCTGTCGGGCCGGGCGGGTCGTTTCGGCATCGCGCGCGGTTCTACCGGCAAGATCGGCTCGTCGAGCCATGTCTGTCCGAATTCGACAGCCCGTATCGCTTTTTCCTCGGCATCGATGGTTGCCAGGATCGAAACGGCTTCCTCCGAGACAGTAACGAACTTTTGCGTCACAGAATGTCGAATTGGGCGAGAGCATCCGCGAGATCATCGCCGAATTTACCGCCCTTTTTGATGACGGCTGAAGCCTCGGGCAATTCGCGCAGTGCATCATGGTCGCGATCGCGACTGGTGAGTAGGGCGAAGGGGATTTTTTGCGTAAGAGGCATGGCGCCAATGGCACAGGCTAAATCGATGCCGCTGATTTCGTCCAATTCGGCGGAGGCGATTATCATGTCCGGTTTCGTGCGGATAGCATAGGTGAGCGCGTCGATCGAACCGCGTAATGTGGTGACCCGATATCCGCAGGCCCGCAATTCTCGCGAGACAAGCTTTGCGACTGTTTTATTCGGTTCCACCAACATAATTTCCACATCCACTTGTACGATATTGTCCATATCGATAGGCGTGCGGACGGGCAGGCTTCGAGAAAAGGCGCGAATATCCGCTTCCGTACGGTCATTGTCGACGATGTCGTGCAAGGTCGAGGAGTAAAATTGCAGGTCGGAAATTATCTTCTGCTCGGCAATTTGGAGATCATCCAAATACTCGCACAATCGTTGTAACGTGATATCGAGTAATGTCGTCTCTAGGCCACGCCCTTGGACCCGTAGAACGGAGAATGCGCCGAATAGGCGCAAGAATTCCGAACTTGCCTTGGAGGTGTCCGAACTGACGTTTCCCAGTGCAACGTCAAAGTTGTTTAGGACGTCATTCGTCTCGTCTAGGTATTCCCGGACGAGGCGATCGCGAATTTGTTCATCAATCATTGGCTCATATCTTTTATCGCTCCGCCCCAACTGCAGGCGACCTTAACTGCCTACTCTGGTACTGACAACTACTCCGCCAGTTCGCCGGCCGGATGCTCGATAAGACGTGTGAAAGTATAGCGGACCGCTTCAGCTTTCTCCTCGACCAAATGCCTCAAATCGACAAACGTCTCTACTCCTGCCACCCGGCACAGCGCATGCGCTTGTCCTGCCGGTGGTTGGCCATCGTCCAGGCGTTCGGGGCCAATTAGCCGAATGATCGATTGCAGCCCTTGCCATAGTTTGAGCGCGGTCATCAAAACATCGGCATCGTTGGCGGAAAGGGCGCTTGCTACCGACAGCTTCCGCAGCGCTTCCATTGTCGTCGGCGACAGGAGCGCCGGGTCGTTCCGGCCGAGGGAGAGTTGGAAATACTGTGCGATGAATTCAATATCGACCAAGCCGCCGCGATGATGCTTGATATCCCATATTGATTCGCCGCGATGCTCGCCGGCCATGCGGGTCCGCATGTGATCGACGTCGCAAATGAGTTTGTCCGCATCGCGCGCCATGGTCAGTAAATCCCCGATACCGCAAATGATCCGAGCTTGCAGCTCCGGCGGGCCGGAGATCGGACGCGCCCGGGTGAGAGCCATGTACTCCCATGTCCAAGCGGAGTCCCTGAGGTAATCGAAATATCCACCCAAACGAACGGCGATTGGGCCCTTGTTTCCGGAGGGCCGGAGGCGCAGATCAATTTCGTAGAGCTTGCCCTCACCCGTCGGGGCGCTGATAGCGCTGACGATTCGTTGCGCGAGACGCATGAAGTAGACGCTCGGCGCTAATGGCTTTTTACCATCCGATGCGTCCACGTCATCGTCGTGGTGATAGACGAATACAAGGTCGAGGTCCGAGCCATGCATCAGTTCCCGCCCGCCAAGCTTTCCATAGGCGATGGCCGACATGCCTGCACCGGCGATCCGT
>JABJCS010000156.1 GCA_018665505.1 Alphaproteobacteria bacterium | reverse complement strand
GTGTAATTTTGAGCGGCTCGACTATATCCTGTACAGCGAAGATAGGAATACCGAAAACTTGGTTGTCCACCGTTAAGGTGACCAATTGTTCTGCTGCGGACGTGACAACTTGCGACCCGTCCGTTGCGATTAATTCGCTCATACAAGAACTGCTGCCGCAATGGGCACTTACCGCCGATTGCCGACGGGAGGCTGACGCTAATGCTATCTTGGGAAGATGGCAACGTCTTTTGGCGGTGTAGCGCCCGGCTGATTCTTATTGAGCGAGACGTCACAAGAGGATTGCAAGAGGATGAATCGAGAACTGTATATCGAGCAAAAAGCCAGTTTCCTTTGGAATGGTCCGATGGATTCACCCTATGTGATCGTATTGGCCCATGGGGCGGGCCAGCCCATGGATGCGCCGTTCATGGAGACGATGGCGATGACATTATCGGATGCAGGCATACGTGTGGGCCGTTTCGAATTCCCCTATATGGCCCGACGGCGCGCAACGGGAAAGAAAGCGTGGCCGGACCGGTTGCCTGTTCTTAGCGAAGCGTGGCGGCAAGCCGTCGAGGGGATCGATTGCTCTCGCCTAATCGTGGGTGGTAAATCAATGGGCGGGCGCGTCGCAAGCATGATTGCCGATGAGATCGGCGCTGCTGGATTGGTCTGTCTCGGGTATCCATTTCATCCGCCGGGAAAGCCGGAGAAACTGAGGACGGAACATCTCGCCGGATTACGGACCCCCGGCCTGTTCTGTCAGGGAGAACGCGACACCTTCGGGTCCCAAGACGAAGTGGCGGGATATGAGCTTTCGCCCTCTATTCGGCTCGAATGGCTCGGCGACGGTGACCATGGCTTTAAACCACGTCGGAAGTCCGGCAGGACCCTGGAGCAAAACCTCGCCCAAGCTACCGCCGCCATTTCAGATTTCGTCCACTCCTTGGGCGTGTCTTAATCCGAGAATTAGGTGTCAAAACGCACCCGTTTGAAATAATTTTTCGAGACTGACGCTTTGTCTTTGTGGTGAAAACCTCCTATTCTAGGTTGCGACCCTAACGCTACTAAGTAGATTAACCTGATCGCGTTGAGGCAAGAACAGTCTATAGGTTTGGAGTTTTTGGGAACTCTCGATCTTTGTTGCCTTTATGGGGAGCTGAATAAGAAATGGCCCTAGCCGCAAAAAATACTTCGAAAACGTCTCATGGTGAGGTGCCGACGGAAATTGCCGAAGCTGGCAGTGACGCCTTGGCAATCAAAAAACGTTCCGTCGTTATCTCCGGACATCGGACCAGCGTGTCACTTGAGAATGCGTTTTGGTACGCCCTTAAGGAGATTGCGACTCGAAACGGCCAAACGGTCAATCAATTGGTATCGGAAATTGACGACGGGCGTACAGGTAACTTATCCAGCGCTATCCGCGTACACGTCCTGCTCGACGCGAAAGGGCGATGGCGTTAGGAACGCCTTCTGATCCCCTGGAAAGCCTCTAACGCTGTAGTTGTTTGAAAATGCCTTCCAGTAATTTCCCTGGATTGACTTTTTTCTGTTCCTGAGACCCGGAAGACTTTGAACCACCGAGCAGACCCGGCAGGATTTGCTGTAGCGGGTTCTGCGCTTTTTCGGGCGCCGACACCGATGTAGTGCCTTGTTTCAGGAGACGTCCACCGACCTTGGTCCGTGACGGTGCGTCAATAGGACCCGTCGCATCGAAAGTCACCAGCGGCTCCTGTTGCGGGTCATCGACCAACTCTGTCGCCGAAGACAATTGCCAACGCGGCAAATCGATGGTGGCGCGTGTCGTGGCCGTGTTCCCTTGACCGGAAAGTGTCAGATTATCCGTTCGCGCGACACCATTGACGATACGGAGGTCGCCGCTGAGCTGTGCGGGGTTTCGTCCGAATGCCTGGTCCAGCGACGTGATCAGCTGAGTGACCGGTGTGAGACGCTGAAGTTCACGAACCTTATTGCCAAGCAATGTCGCGAGAAGCTGACCACCGGCGGATGCGACACCGATTTGATTGCGTTCCGACTTCGTCAAAAGAATTTGCGCCTGACCCGTCAATGAGAGATTGCCGTTGAGGGCGGAGATCAGCGTCATTTCGCTGTTGCCGGTGGTAGCTACATTCGCTTTGAGGGAGAGCGGTCCTTCTACCCGGTCGTGCCCGGTGAGGGCCTTGACGGCATTACGGCTATTGACCTTATTGACTGTCAATTCGGCGGCGATTGACGCTTTCTTCCCCTGAGGTCGCAGCGCGGCTTTTGCCTGAATTGTACCTCCGAACAGTGATGCGGTGAAACTTTCCAGAGCCAAGGTTCCGGAAGCCAACACAGCTCGAAGTTTTACGTTCTTGAGACTAATTTCATCTTGCGTCAGGGCGGCCATCTCGATAGCCGCGTTGGCGTCGATATCGCCTAGGATCGGTAGGGCAATTGGTGCCGACGACCATCTCTGGGCGTTTTGCCGATTATTCCGCGTCGGCGTCGACCGTCCAGTACTCCGACTGTTTTGGCTTCTTGCGCTCTGCGTATTCGCGGGAGGAACCGGCAAAAATAAATCCAGCAAGATCTCGCTGGTTTTCAAATCGATCTTAAGTTTGGTCTTTCCGGCTGGGCGAGAGGTATTGATCGCGCCGAGAATGGCGACGGGTCCCGCCTTAATGTCGATGTCGGTTAGCGCTGCGGCTTTCGCCGTGCCCTGGATGCGGAAAGATGCATTCAAAGGGCCAAGCTTCTTGGCGGCTGGACGGTAATCGGGCGCAAATTTCCGGGCCAGTTTCGTCAAATTGGGATGTTTGACGCTGACCGTGAGATCAAGTTGAGGATCGATCAGAAAATTCCCAATGGTGCCATTGATGTTCGTGTCGGCGCCCATGGCTTTCACACGCAGAGTTGCCTTCAATCCCTCCAATGCGACATCCATATGCCCGTTGCTGGAAACCTCTCCCAGGCGCGCTGCGGAGATCGGCAGAGGTGCCCCCACGAACCGCGCAATGCGGGCCGCATCCCGCACGACAATCGCATAATCGATGCCGAGCGCAGGTTGACCCTTATTGTTTGTCAGTGTCCCCGCAAGCGAAGCACCGACACCGGCGAAGTCCGCCACGCTGGCTTCCCTAATCGTGACCTTGTTGTCAAAAACCGTCAGGTCGATTTTGGCGTTCTGGGCGGTCTCTCCTCTGAACGAAAGTCGTCCTGCCGTTATTTCGATATTCGCGTCCAAAGTATCGAGGAGGCGATTGAGGCCGGCGGCGGCGATGTCGGCAGGCACTTTCGTCGATGGTGAGGGATCGCTCCTCTGCGGTGACGCCGCTGTCTTCCCCGGGCGCGGCGTTGATTCGTTTTTCGGAAGATAGGCATCCAGATTCAGTTTATCGACCGCGAGGCGCAACCCGATGCCTGGCTTGTCCCGGAGTTCCACAGCCATTCCGCCATTGATACGCATCGCATCCAATTGAATGGCGATGTCGGTTATCTCGGCGGCCTTCGGTGTTGCCTGAAGTTTGCTTGTATACGAGAAGTTCCTCAGGCGATCCGTGGGCAAAGTCGCAGGATCAACACCCAGCCATTGTGCCAATCCGCGTACATTGTCGGATGTCGCGGCGATATCTCCCTCGAATCGGGCCAGCCCGTTCGTTGGTGTGACAGCTCCCGTTATGGAAATATCGGAGCTTCCGGGAAGCGTGACGGCCAAACGTTCCAGCATTACCGCGCCATTCCGTAATGCGCCTCTCAAAGCCGCGTTGCGAATGACGCCGCTCTTGTAGCTGGCGGTTTCCACGCTCAAGTCGAAAGTAACCGAGATATCCTTCGGTAAATCAAACGGGGTGCTGGGCTTTTGCGGCAGTTGCGTAATTTTTGTTTCAACTGCGTCCGAGCTACCCACTGTCGCCGTTTTGGCGGCGGCGTCCTTTGGTGTCGTCAATTGGTCGAGATTGAGCGTACTCGAACTTAGAACGACATCGATCTCCATGCTCGGTTTCAGCAACCCGTGAACGGCGCCAGCGAAGGCCATGTCGCCGACCCGCAAGGAAAGCTTGTTGATACCGAACTCCGTCGCCGATGCGCTCACATCCGCCTTCAGGCTCAATGCCTTTGATAAAACGGCCGGTAGACTCGCATTGGCGACGTGCTGCGCGACCGAGGAAATATTCGGCGCGGAAACGTCGACTTTGCCTGAAAGCGTTGCATCCGGGGTAAGAGCGCTGAGATTGCCCGTGAACCGAACGTCGGCCTCGGAATCTTTGTGCCGGAGCTGCAAGTTCAGCGGTAGCGGTCGGTCCGGTGTTATCTGCCCGATGGCCAAAGTGAAGGAGACCGGAATTTGTTTTACCGTTGCCTCGCCTTCGGCCCGAAAGGGACCAGACAAGGAATCTGCGGCAATTTCGGTCGTCAAGTTCTCGATACGCTCC
>JABJCS010000155.1 GCA_018665505.1 Alphaproteobacteria bacterium | reverse complement strand
TGAAGCCGACGCGCCGTTGCGCCTCGTCGAGCGGATGCCGGAAGTCTATGACGAGCCGTTCGCGGATGTCAGCCAACTGCCGACGATGCTCTTGGCCGAATTGACACGCCAACACGTAACGGTCGCTCTCTCTGGCGACGGTGGAGACGAGTTGTTCGTGGGATATCCGCGTTATGAGGCGGCGAACAAGCATTGGTCGGAAAAGCGCGGGGCGCTGGCCTGCACCGTGGGCCGCCTCGGCATGATTGCAGGTATCGTCCCGAAAGCGGCACTCGACGCTGTCTCAATGGGCCGGCGGCCGTGGCGATTGGGCGATAAGATGTATCGCCTGTCGGCGGACGGTCTCGCCAGTACGCCGGAAGCCGTCTACGAAGCCTTTATGTCACGCTGGCGGACCGCAAGCCGGCCGTGTCCCGAACCGGATATCGGCTATTATGCCGACCCGTCCCGACATCCGCGCTTCGCTGAACCGATTGATCGTATGTCTTACGCGGATGCGGTTTCTTATTTACCCGACGATTTGCTGGTGAAGGTGGACCGAGCGACGATGGCGGTCGGTCTCGAAGGTCGCGCACCGCTCCTGGACCACGAGATCGTCCGCTTCGCCTGGAGCTTGCCGCTCGGCATGAAGCTGAAAAATGGAGAGATGAAGCGACCACTCCGCGGTTTGCTAGATCGGTACGTGCCCAAGCAATTGTTCGATAAACCGAAGCAAGGGTTCGAGCCGCCGCTTGGCGATTGGTTGCGGGGGCCGCTTCGTGAATGGGCGGAGGCGCTGTTGACGGAGAAGGCGCTTAGGGATGGTGATTTTCTCGACCCTTCGCCGGTACGGGCTGTTTGGCGCGAGCATCTCGACGGGGTGCGGGATTGGCGGTTTGAGTTGTGGAACGTGTTGATGTTTCAGGCTTGGCGACAAGCTTGGAGAGTTTAGATGCATCGGTGCCTGCCAAGGGACCGAATGAGTATAGGGAGAGATTGCGATGCCTGCGATTGAAACGACGGCCAAGCCGCGCTCGAAGGAATTCCGCGCGAACGCCGCCGAAATGCAAGCACTGGTCGACGATCTGCACGCGAAAGTGCATTCCGTCAAAGAGGGCGGCGGGGAGAAATCTCGGGAACGCCATTTGTCTCGGGGCAAGCTGTTGCCGCGTGAACGCGTGCGCACCTTGCTCGATCCGGGGTCGCCGTTTCTGGAGTTCTCGCAGATGGCGGCGCATGAGGTCTACGACGATGTCGTACCGGGTGGCGGGATTATCACCGGCATCGGTAGCGTAGAGGGGACGGAATGCGTCATTGTCGCCAACGATGCGACTGTGAAAGGCGGTACCTATTATCCGCTGACGGTGAAGAAGCATCTACGCGCCCAGGAAGTCGCGCGCGAGAACAATCTTCCTTGCATCTATTTGGTCGATTCCGGCGGAGCGAACCTGCCCACATGGACCGGTGTCTTCCCGGACCGGTATCACTTCGGCCGCATCTTTTACAATCAAGCGACCATGTCGGCGGCGGGGATTCCCCAGATCGCGGTGGTGATGGGCTCTTGCACGGCGGGCGGCGCTTATGTTCCGGCAATGGCGGATGAAGCTGTGATCGTGCGCAATCAAGGCACCGTCTTCCTCGGTGGACCACCGCTGGTGAAAGCTGCTATCGGCGAGATCGTGACACCGGAAGAGCTCGGCGGGGCGGATGTTCATTGCCGGGAGTCCGGCGTCACCGATCATTATGCGGAAGACGACAACCATGCCTTGGGAATCGCGCGTCGGATTGTCTCCAATCTAAACCGTGTGAAGCAACCGAACATCCGCATGCGCGAACCTCGCGCGCCACTCTACGATCCGTCGGAAATATACGGCGTGGTGCCAACCGATTTGAAACGGCCTTATGACGTGCGTGAGGTCATCGCCCGTATCGTCGACGGCAGCGAACTTGATGAGTTCAAGCAACTCTACGGGACGACCTTGGTGTGCGGTTTCGCGCATATCCATGGCTACCCGGTCGGCATCTTGGCCAACAATGGCATCCTCTTTAATGAATCGTCGGAGAAGGGTGCCCACTTCATCGAACTGTGTTGTCAGCGCGGCATTCCGCTGCTGTTCCTGCAAAACATCTCCGGCTTCATGGTTGGTAAGAAGTATGAGGCCATGGGCATCGCACGCGCGGGGGCGAAACTGGTCCATGCGGTCTCATGCGCCAATGTGCCGAAATTCACCGTTATAATCGGCGGATCGTTCGGCGCCGGAAATTACGGCATGTGCGGGCGTGCTTTTAGTCCTCGGTTCCTGTGGCTGTGGCCGAACGCCCGTGTCTCGGTCATGGGTGGTGAGCAGGCGGCCAGCGTGTTGGCAACCGTTCGCCGCGATAATTATGACCGCCAAGGAGAGGAATGGAGCACGGAAGACGAAGCCGAGTTCCGGCAACCGATCGTCGATCAGTACGACCGGGAAGGGCATCCGTATTATGCGTCTGCGCGTATTTGGGACGATGGCATCATCGACCCGGCGGAGACCCGTCGGACCCTCGGTATGTCGATATCGGCGGCCTTGAACGCACCAATTGAGAAGACGAATTTCGGCGTCTTCCGGATGTAATTGGGAGAGGGTCATATCATGAGCGAACCTGTAATTCTGGTCGAGCGAGATCCACGCGGCATTGCGACCGTGACGTTGAACCGACCGCAAGTGAACAACGCCTATGACCGGAATGTTTTGCAATCCGCAAGTGACGGACTGAAGGAACTGGCGCAAGACGCGG
>JABJCS010000154.1 GCA_018665505.1 Alphaproteobacteria bacterium | reverse complement strand
TGATCATCTGGTGATTTTCTTCCGCGATCAGACAATCACACCGGAACAGCACTTAGCCTTTTCCCGCTGGTTCGGCGAGATCGAGACACATGCCTATGCCAAGGGCCTTCGCGGTCACCCCGAAATTCTGCCGGTTATCAAGGAAGCGGAGGATCGGGCGGCCAATTTTGGCGGGATTTGGCACAGTGACGTGTCCTTTCACGAGGCACCACCGATGGGCCAGATTCTCTATGCCTTGGAGGTGCCGGAATCGGGCGGTGACACCATTTTCGTCAACATGTACCGCGCCTATGACGCCTTGTCCGATGGCATGAAAGCGTTGCTGGACGGGCTCAGGGCGATTCACACGGGCGAGCGCTCCTACGGTGCGAGTAATAGTCAGGTGACACTGCGCCAGGATCAGTTCAGCCGGTCCATGGACGTCCAAGTAAAAGAAGACGCGGCAGATGAGATTGCGCATCCAGTGGTTCGCACTCATCCGGAGACTGGTCGCAAGTCGCTGTTCGTCAGCGCTATCTCAATGCAGAGATTTGAAGGCATGACGCATGAAGAAAGCGCACCTCTTTTGGAATTTCTCACCCTTCATGCGCGACGGCCTGAATTCACGAGCCGGTTTCGTTGGCGCGCCAATTCCATCGCGTTTTGGGACAATCGATGCACCCAGCATTATGCGCTGAATGACTATCACGGCCAGCGCCGCGAAATGCACCGGGTCACAATCGCCGGTGATCGACCGGCGTGAATTACTTGGGCTTTGCCAAAGCCGTGCGCGGTGAAGGCCACTATTGTGTCAGCAGTCGCCACGGCGACGGATCCATAGATGGGTCACCGTTGTTTTCAGGCCTTGACCATAAAGCGTGCGTCGTCGTCGCTCACGCCCCACATCTCGAACTCAACCTGGACAGAATCGTATAACGATACGTCGCCGGCTGGTTTCGCCATGTCCCGATAGATAGCGACATTGACCTCTATACCGTCGAGCGCGGGTTGCTCGGCATTGGCAATTGTACTGACCATATTCACCGCACAAGCGGCATTAGATATCCCATTGCAAACAGACACGGTGCAGTATCGATTCGCGGAAATCACATCGCTGTTATGCCAGCGCAGATAGCGTGATACGATCTGCCGACTAGTGATGTTCGAGGCAAACATTTGTAATGAGCACAGATAATTCCGATACGCGTATCGAGTTAACGAACGACCAAGAGACGTTGGCGGCGAGAATTCATCGCGATGCGATGGTGATAGACGGAACGGCACTCGCTTACACATTGCAACAACCCTTTACCGATAGGCTCATTGAAGCCGGCATGACGGCAGCGGTCGTCACTGTCTTCATTGGTGTCGAAACTGGGATAGGTAGCCATACGGAAGCGGCAATGCGGGCAATCGACCACACTTTGCGCTTGGTCCGTGAGAATGACAGACGGATGGAATTGGTGCTAAACACCGACGATTTCTATCGCACAAAAGACATGGGAAAACTCGGCATCGTCATGGCGTTCCAGAATGCGACACCGTTCGGTGACGACTTGGGTCTCGTCGACGCATTCCACGGGGTCGGCATTCGCTGCGTTCAACTCACTTACAATCAACGGAACCTTGCCGCCGACGGTTGCCTAGAGCCTGAAGGCGGCGGGTTGAGCCTATACGGTGTTGATCTGATGCACGCGATGCAAGACGCCGGAATAGCCGTCGATCTTTCACATGTGGGCGATAACTCCGTGGAGCACGCGATCCGCATCGCAAAACATCCGCTGGCCTTCACCCATTCCAACGCTCGTCGACTTTGCGAGAACACCAGAAACAAGACGGACGATCAAATTTTGAATCTTGCCGGAGGCGGTGGCGTGATCGGATTGAATGCGTTTCCGGCCTTCCTAAGCAGCGACGGCAGCCGCCCACATATTCAAGACCTCTTGGATCAAGCAGACTATCTCCTTGGCCTTGCGGGCGCGGACTCCGTCAGTATCGGATTGGATTTCATCGAAGGTTGGACGGATGTCGAAAAGGTAAACCTCCGCAAGCATGCTCACGCCTTCGGCTCGTCCTATGATTTTCCGGTCGGCCTCGAGGGTGTGAGCCAGTTACCGAATCTGACACGCGGATTTTTATCACGCGGCCACGACGAACAAACGATCAAAGGCATCCTCGGCGAAAACCTTTTGGAATTCTTCAAACGCGTGTGGAAATGAATTTTGCAGGGCCCGACCTTTATCCCGAATAACAGCACGGTTGAAGTAAACGACAGAATGCAGTCGGGATACCGCTATCGGTTGGAAGCACCCGTCGGCGAGAATTTTTCCAAAAACTTCACACCGCACCTCTCTCCCGGAGAGATGCTCGAAATGGGCATTTTCGAAGGAAAATATTGTAACGACTGTACGGATGAATTTCCCAGCAGTTGGTTCGCCAACGCAAAGATAAGCGACATTGCGGACCCCGCGCTCAACTATTTCGGCATCAAGAGCCGCCAACCTCTCTCCGTATGGCAAGAGAAAGGCTGGATATACGGGCCCGACCCTCGGGGCTGGTTTCAATGGTATTGCCGATACTATCTCGGCAGGCGACTGGCCGAAATCGACGCCATACAGATTAAACGCTGGCGCGCGTTCGCACGGCACGCGGGCCAAATTCGGGCGAATTGCGAGCCAGGAGATATCTTTTGCCGCCGCCGCCAGCGACAGGCACTTCTGCAGTGGTCACATGACCCGCTAATTTAAGGCGCCTTTCTAGGCGGCTTTCGTCTCTGCCGCCACGCTCGCCAGAATCATTGCGGCGCATTTCTCACCGATCATGATCGATGGCGCGTTGGTGTTGCCGGAGGTCAGCGTCGGCATGATCGACGCGTCGGCGACCCGCAGCCCTTTGATGCCGTGCACACGTAATTGATCGTCGACCACGGCCATCGTATCGCTGCCCATCTTGCAGGTGCCGATTGGATGATAAGTCGTCTCGGCGTTGTTACGCACCCATTCCAAGAGCTGTTCATCGGTTTGATAAGCCGCACCGGGAGCAATTTCTTCGCCGACGATTTCGGCGATCGGTGATGCCGCCATCAGCTCACGCCCCTTGCGCATGGCGTGCAGAATACCGGTGCGGTCCATTTCGGCGGACAGAAAATTGAACCGGATCGCCGGCGGTTCCGCCGGGTCGGCCGACTTAATGTGAATGCTACCGATGCTTTCCGAGCGCAGCACGTTGACATTCATCGTGATGCCGCATTCTTTCGCAACCCGTCGCACCCGGTTGACCCGTTCGGTGAGGAACGGCATCACGGAGATTGTCGCATCCGGCGTCTCGAGCCCTTCGCGAGTGCGAAAATACATGCGTAGGGGAACCGCCGACAGGGCGAGAAAACTCTTGCCGCCCAGCACGTATTTCACGGCTTCGCCGACAAGTCGCATCCCGTTCCCACGTTCGTTGAAGGTCGCGTCCTTCTCGGTGATCGAGTACTTCATGCGCGGCGAGTAATGGTCGCGCAGGTTCTCACCAACCCCCGGCAATTCGTGGAGCGGCTCGATACCGTGTTCTCTCAGAAACTCCGACTTACCGATTCCCGACAATTCCAATAACTTCGGAGAATTAATCGATCCGGAACTGATGACGACTTCACGCGTGGCCCGCGCCTTTCGAGCCTCTCCGTTCACCGAGTAGCGAATTCCAACACAGGTCTTACCCTCCAAGATAAGGGACTCGCCCATGGCACCCGTCTGGATCTTCAAATTCGGGCGGCTGCGGGCCGGATCGAGATAGCAATATGCCGTACTTTGACGCCGGCCCTTGTTGATTGTCGCCTGCGTCATCGCGATGCCTTCTTGGTCGGCACCGTTGTAATCCGGATTATGCTTTATCCCGATCTTGGCGGCGGCAGCGATCATTTTATCGAAGAATGGGCTTAGCTTGCCGGAGTCCGAGACTTGCAAAGGCCCTTCGCGGCCCCGAAACTCATCCGATCCTCCCTCATAGGATTCCATTTGCTTGAACAAGGGCAGAACGTCTTGATAACTCCATCCGCGATTGCCGAGCTGCGCCCAATGGTCATAGTCCTGCGCTTGGCCGCGCACAAATACCATGCCGTTGATCGAACTTGACCCGCCCAGCATCTTGCCACGCGGCACTTCGATCTCGCGCTGCCCACTACCTTCGTCAGGCTCCGAGTTGTAACACCAATTGACGGCAGGGTTATCGATCAGCTTGGCGACACCGGCCGGAACACGCGACCAAAAATAGCCGGAACCCTCGGTCCCCGCTTCCAGACAAAGGACCCGGAATTCTCCGCTGGCGCTCAGGCGGTTCGCCAATACGGCACCCGCCGATCCCGCGCCCACGACGATATAATCATAACTATCCGAATCCATCATTTCCCCCCGACTTCAGGTTTTGCTTCCTGTGCCAAAAATTAGATCAGACGATGCCCGAGTCAAAAATTCTATTAACTGTTCCATGTCAGGACTTTGCCGACCAAGCTTGCCTTTACGCCTGTCGCCGAACATCGCCGCGTTTTCGGCCGCCAGTGCAAGCTGGATGATCTCGTGCAGACGGTAAAATAGAATGCCGCTGCCTTGCGGTTCACGCGACACAAACTGGCAGCTGTCCTCTCCGTCGCACCTGCAATAAAACGCTCCTACTTATATCTGCTCAGACAACTCTTACGCATAGATTAACCCGCATGGCCCGCTCCCACGCGTCATTCGGGAAATCTTGCAGTTTGTCCGTGTGCCGAACACCCGCATTATTGATGACGATATCGAGTGAACCTAAGGAAGTCTCGCAATCGGCGACCATGGATTCGATATCGCTGTATTCATTCAAATTGGCGATCCGATAGTCGACCTTGGTGCCGTAATCCGCGATCATGCGGTCGCGCTGCGCCTCGATCGCTTCGGGATTGCGGTAACCATTGAGCATGACATTGGCGCCCGCCTCGGCAAGCGCATTGGCAATAGCAGTGCCGATGCTCCCCGAAGACCCCGTGACAAGCGCACCCTTACCTTCGAGCATCGACACTCTCCTTTGCTGTATTTTACTAGCGTTTCTCGGTCCAGCTCTCCGAGAAGGCGAGCGCACAGGTGCTAAAGGGGCGACCCACGCGTTCAGTCGCCCAAGGCTGGCCCACCGCCTCCACCCCGTTATGGGTCAACCGTGCGCCGAGTGCCGGGACCAAAACGGTGCAAACGCCATAGGCCTTTTCCGCCGTCGGTTCCGTGTGGATCAACAGCGGATCGCCGCAATTGTACCAAGTCATCTCTATTTCCTCATCATAGGATTCGATGCACTCGGTCCAACTATCCCGGAAGTCGCCGTATTTGGAGAATTCAGCTTCGGTCACCGGAATCGACATATCCGCCGTCTCCGCGTTCAGCATTCCTTGAACGCTGTTCTGCAGCCATCTGGTCATCGCGATATTATCAGAATAGATGCGCCAACGATTGTCGGTCAGGTCGCTCTTGATATAGAGGACGTGTCCAGGTCCGCCGTCTGAGAAAAGAACGCGCCAAAAGCTGGCATTAGTGGAAACGGGTCCGTCTTCCGACACACTCAGTCGGATGAAGGGGTTTTCTCCCGTGAGGATCACGCGATGCGGGTCTGCAGTCATTTTAGCCTCCCTATATCGTATTCCACCTAGAGACCTTGCCGCACCCGCGGGAAGACCTCCTCGGCGATCAATTGCATAGTTTCCATCGAACGGGAAACTTCCAGTCCCGGCCAATGCATGCTCATCACTATATGGTTCATGCCGATGCGTTTGTTGAACTTTATCATCTGTTCGGCAACGTCATCCGGCGAGCCGATGAAGAAACGGTCCTTCAGCAGCTCCTCGAACGGTTGACCGAGCTCGTCCGTCTCGCCCGCCGAAACACGCGCCTGGCCCAAGCCCCAGGCATGATAGGCGCGGTATTTAGTCATAATCGGCCCTTCGGCGAGCTTATAGGCTTCTTCGCGGGTGGGTGCGACGAAGACTTCGCGCCGCACCGGAAATTCCTCCGGAAACGGCCGACCGGCCTCGTCGAGCGCCCGCTTATAGGTCTCCAACTGCTCGGCGATAACATCAAGTCGGTCATTCGGTCCGACATACCAACAAGTTCCCATTCGCGCCGCGCGCTTGATCGCCACATCAGCGGCCGCACCAATCCAAATCGGCGGATGGGGGGCCTGTACCGGCCGCGCCGAACATGACGCCTCGTCGAGTTCGAAATGAGAGCCCTTCAACGTGACTTTCTCTTCCGTCCACAGCCGCTTTACAGCATTCAGGTTCTCTTCAAAGCGCTTTCCGCGGTCTTTCTTCTCCATACCGAAGGCCTTGAATTCTATATCGCGGTACCCGACCCCGCACCCAAAGATGAGCTTGCCGTTGGTCATGATATCCAATGTGCCGAGTTGTTCCGCCACATCCAACGGCTTGTGGAGCGGCAACAGCATGACACCGGTGTTGAGACGCAAGCTCGGCGCCTCCGCGGCCACACGGCACAAAAATGGCACCTGCTGCAAATCCTGTAGCGGATGCGTGCTGTAGTGCGCGCCCTTGGTGATTGAATGGTAACCCAAGCGCTCCGCCATCCGCGCCTGTTTGAGCATTTCTTGAAATCGGTCCGCGACCGCATCTTCGCGCGGGAATTGGCCGCGCATCATGATGCCAAACTGCATCAACTTCACTCCAATCGTTGTCCACTTAACGATCAAAGTAGGGCCACGAACGCGGAAGTCTTTCCAATCGTATGGAAAACTTACGTGTTAGACGTTGTGATATTCCCGGTACCACTCGACGAAATCGGGCAATCCCTCGTCAATAGATGTCTTCGGGAAGAAACCGAAATCCCGTTGGCTGGCCTCGATATCGGCATAAGTTGCCTTCACATCACCGGGTTGCATGGGTT
>JABJCS010000153.1 GCA_018665505.1 Alphaproteobacteria bacterium | reverse complement strand
TAAGATAAATGGGATTAAGAGTTTTGAGACCACGCGAACGACCAGATGATGATTCAAGTTCCATCCTTCCGTATACGATGACGCCTGGTGATTCGCCCCCGGCTCAATAACATGATGACACCAATGCCCGCCGTGAAGACAACGAAGACCTCGCCCAATGTATCGAAACCGCGATAGCTCGCAAGAACCGCGGTCACGACGTTCGGAACGCTGGTTTCAACGATTCCCCTCTCTAAATAATACGGACCGACATGCTGATGGATGGGGGCGGAAGGATCGCCATATAACGGCATATCGAGTGTTGCATAGATTAACGCGCCACCGACCATCAATACCACTAATAGGGGTAATACAGAAAAGCCCCCCCTATCCTTCTCCTCACTCGTTGTCAGAGACAATGCACCTAGGAGCAACACCGTCGAAATCCCGGCGCCGACAGCGGCCTCGGTAAAGGCGACATCCACCGCGTCGAAGACAACAAACATGGAGGCCGCGAGAAGGCTATAAATGCCGCCAAGCATCACGACGGCAAACAGATTGTGCAGACGTACGATTAGAACAACCGTCACCGCCATAAAGGCCAATAAGACGATATTGATCAGGTTTTCGATGAGTTGTCTCCCTCATCAGGGTCGTCGGCGATGATCGGCTTCAAACCTTGCGAAAAGGCAGCATTCGCAATTGCATAAGTCGAAGTTGGACTGGTGAAAAAGATGAAGAATCCGATCAGCACCAGCTTGACCGACGTCAAGGCATCGCCCGACTGCAGGACCATACCGAACAACACGAGCCCCGCTCCCATCGTATCGGTCATGCCTGCTGCGTGCATTCGAGTGTAGAAATCCGGGAAACGAATCAGTCCGATTCCGCCCGCTATCAAGAAGAATGCGCCTCCCGCAAAGGCCAACCAGGTTAGGATATCCAGTAATTGGTCCATTATTCGGGCTCCTCGCCCGCAGGCCGCACACGGCCAGCTTGCCCGAGATCGCCATAGCGGAAAAACTTTAGAATCGCGATGGTGCCAATAAAGTTGATCAAGGCATAGAGCAGCGCGATATCAACGAAATCCGGTCGGCCCATTAGGAAGCCAAGAAGTGCGATCATCAGCACGGTCTTAGTGCCGAATGTATTTGCTGCCAATACCCGATCATAGAGTGTCGGCCCCATGAACGCCCTTATGAGCGCCAGTAACATACACACGATTACTGCACCGCAGGCTGCTGCGAACATCTCAGTCGTGTCCTTCCATTTGGCTCACCCGACGATCCATTTCACCGGTGGAAAGATCATCGCCCACTTCACGTGCAATTGTGTGAATGACGAACGTACCGTCTTCGATATCCATCGTCGTTGTCCCTGGCGTCAGCGTAATGGAATTCGCATAGATAACTTGGCCAAGCTCGGTTTTTTGGCTCGATTTCACTTTAAATACCGTCGGGCTGATATTCGGCCCCACCGAGAACACCCGTTTCGCCACATCGACGTTCGCCTTCGCAATTTCCCACAGCAACCAAGGCCAGTACGTAATCCCGCGCAATGTCAGGTGAATTGGATGAGTTTCGTGGTCGCAGGTATCCATGCGCAGCACGATCACCACGGTCAACACGACGGAGAGCACGCCAAGCGTCGTGATAAACACCGTGTAGTGTCCGGAAAGTAATAGCCACCCCCCGAACAGGGTTAGGCCGAGCGAAATAGCGTGGCGCAAATATCTCCCCCCTGCGTCGACGCACCGAAAACAAACTTACCATATATTGTAGGTGCGATATCAATCCGTCAAACCGGCAAACTAGACTTTATTTTCCTCAATACGAAGCCTACTTCTTCGGCGGTAGCCAGCGTGTCACGACCCGGCCGTCTGCTGTCTTGATCTCTTCCGCCGGTTTGGAATTTCCAGTCGAACCTTTGATGATCGTGGTAAAGGGAATTTCCTCACCATATCCACGCTTTATCGCCATTTTATAAGCTGGATGGGCGCGTGACAGCTCTCCTAGCTTATCCGCTGAATAATGCCCGAATTTTCGCCATATCCGCTCTAGAAACTCTTCGACTTCAGCTGGCGGATCCAATGTCGGGATGTTCGGCGGGCCAAATTCAAAGAATCGCATAATGTTTGGCTCTAACGGACCGACCTCATGTGCGACAAAAGTCGCCGGCATTAATTTCCTCCCCGCAAATTGAATGGCATAGTGCCCGTGCGCGACAAATAGAAGCCGCTGGAGCTTTTGCGCCTGCAAATGCTCATTCTCATAGCGCGCTCGATCTTGAAACCAAAGAGCGACATCTAATACGGATTCGACGGCAGAACTCGGCATCTCGAAACGACCGTTCCCATTCTTTATTGGGGCATCAAACTTACAGTGGCTAATAATGGGGTCTACGGTGCTAAGCGCAACCCCTTCCATCACTCTCGTTGATCATTATAAGGCAACTTCGAAGCTCGCTTGGAATAAATTATCTAAAATTTTATT
>JABJCS010000152.1 GCA_018665505.1 Alphaproteobacteria bacterium | reverse complement strand
GGTTGCCGCGGAAATGGAACGCGCCGGCCTCGACATACCGCTCCTGATCGGCGGTGCGACGACCTCGAAAATCCATACCGCTGTCAAGATTGCGCCGAACTATAAAGGCCCGACTCTCCATGTCGTCGACGCCTCGCGCGCCGTCGGTGTCGCCAGCAGTCTCGTGAGCGATACCCAACGGGAGCCGTTGCTCGAAAAAACACAGACGGAATATCAAACCCTTCGTGACGGTCACTCCGGCAAGGAAGCGCGCAGCAAACGCCTGCCCCTCGCCGCAGCGCGCGCGCGGGGATTCTCCACGGATTGGCGCGCATACACACCGCCGAAACCAACCTTCCTCGGCGTTAAGAAGTTCGAGGATTACGATCTATCCGAACTCGTGCGCACCATTGATTGGACGCCATTTTTCCGCACATGGGAACTCGCCGGCACATATCCCGCGATATTTAAGGATGCGAAAATCGGCGATGCCGCTGAAAAGCTCTTTGAAGACGCCCAGGAAATGTTGACGAAAATCGTCTCGGAGAATTGGCTGCAGGCTCGCGCCGTCATTGGCTTCTTTCCGGCAAACGCCATTGGAGACGATGTCGAAATTTACCACGACGACGACCGGTCCGAGCTGCAAACAAGTTTCCATTTTCTGCGCCAACAAATGGTGAAACGCGAGGAGCGCGCGAATTTTTGTCTCGCTGACTTCATCGCTCCGAAAGATACCGGCATCGCCGATTATATCGGCGCTTTCGCAGTCACGTCGGGGCTTGGAATCGAGGCGCATTTGGCCGGATTCCAATCCAATCACGACGACTACAGCGATATTCTTCTAAAGGCACTGGCGGACAGATTGGCCGAGGCTTTCGCCGAGCATTTGCATGAACGGGTACGCCAGGAGTTTTGGGGATACGCGCCCGAGGAGAAATTGGCGAACGCGGATTTAATCGCGGAGAATTACCGCGGTATTCGGCCGGCACCGGGCTATCCGGCCTGCCCGGATCATTCGGAAAAACGGGCTCTATTCGATTTGCTGGATGCTGAAGAAAATGCCGAAATCACTCTGACGGAAAGTTTCGCCATGTTGCCGACGGCAGCAGTATCGGGGTTTTATTTTGCGCATCCGGACGCCCAGTATTTCGGCGTCGGCCGGATCGGCAAGGATCAGGTGCAGAATTACGCGAAACGGCGGGGGGTCGATTTCGTCACCGCAGAAAGATGGCTGGCGCCTAATCTCGGATACGAACGCTAAACCGCAACTCGGCGATCGTAATTCACGGGAATATTGCGCTTCCGACGTTCCGGCTGCGCAACTTCGCGATGTCCGCATCGCGGGCAAATATAAGAAGAGATCATCCGTTCGCGGCGAAATACGGTACTTGGCGCGACTAATTGGTCGAATCCGAGGACCCTATTGCATTTGCGACATTTCATGGTTCCCCTCGCCCTTTATTTTACAGCCACCGTCATTAAACTTAACCATTGGGGAATACGGGCGCAGTGACGGCCATCACGGGCAGTTTCGTTTTTTTTCGTTTCGCAAGAAACGACAACTCAAATACTTCTCACAATAATAAAATCGTTATTTATACGATTCCAAATATTATTCACTTCGCAATATTGCAAAGTTACCACTTTTATTATAGGTATAAGGAACTCCAACGGGTGTTTTATGAAGCTTAAAGCTTTTCTCCTCTTTTCTGCAGGATATATATCCCTGAATTTCGGTCTTATTCACGACGCGAATGCGAATGGATATCTAGACGATGCCGAAACTAAATATTGTCTGACTGCAGCGCAGAGGGAGGAACGGATGCGCGATGTCCCGGACGCGCTCATACAAGCACTTTCCGTCGCGGAATCGGGCCGACGTAACGAAGCAACCCGCCAGCTTGTTGCCTGGCCCTGGACGGTGATGGCCGAAAACGAAGGCCGCTACTACGACAGTAAAGCCGAGGCCGTCGAAGCTGTGAAAGAACTACAACGGCGCGGCACTCGAAACATCGATGTCGGCTGCATGCAAATAAATTTACTACATCACAGCGATGCATTTGATTCGATTGAATCGGCGTTCGAGCCAAGCGTCAATGTCGCTTACGGAGCGAAATATTTATCCGCGTTACATAATGAAACCGGATCGTGGTTCACCGCCATCAAACGCTATCATTCGGCCAAACCAAAATATCACCTACCATATCGTGGCCGGGTTTTCCGAATTTGGCGAAACATTAAGAAACACCATTTGTCAGTGCGGCGCTCTCGCCCGATAACGGAAGTCGCCTTCTCCGAGAACAGCGAACTGATGTCCACAGACATTCGCGGCGAAACCTTCGAAAGTCCTGGGCGATTCCCACCTAAAATCTTGGAATCGAGTAAAAACAGGTGGCGCGACGCTTTTAAGCAAGCCGAAGCTGCGCTCTCGACCCTCAAGGACTAGTCCACTCACGCATTGGTGATTTAGACGGGTGACGCCCCTCGTGATTTAGTCAGTCACCTCGACCTCGACTGGTGCGGAAACTTTGTCGAATATCGTGCTCACAAATCCACGAATCTGCGATCGACATCCAAATCGGAATTCGGAGGTTTAATTTTTCAATACCGCGATAAGATCAACCGCGCACGGCTGGCAAACGCCAGTATTCGCGCACCAGCCTTCCTATTTCGGTTTGATGAGTATCGAGAAACTCCCGCCGGCACCGTGAAGTTTCGGGCAATCGACGCGCTTCCTCGACATCGAACGGCAAGGCCGCTCTCCGCCGAATACGGCCGATCCGCCCATCGCTCTCAAACGCGAATTCAAAGACATCCAATCGACGCGCCGACCCGGTTCCGGCATCGCGCATCATCAAAAGTGCTTCGAAGTAATCCGTATTCTGCCGCACCATGCGGAAACACGCGAAATTCTCGACCCGAGACAAGGCGATGTGAATCAATAACTGCCGCCGATCCGCGAACCGCGCCGCTGCGAAACCCATGCCCTCGGTCGGTTCCTCGAGACCAACATCGCGACCGATAAACCGGCGTGACGAAAGCATCTGAAGAAACTTGGTCCCCCCGCGCCATTCCTTGGCGATAGCGTTTAGAACGTCGCAATGTTCGGCAACCCGAGGGCCGCTTACGCCAAGGCAAACATATCTCCCTGTTGGACCTGTGGGAACATCCGTTGATTTTTCAGTTACAGCCACAGCCCGTTCCCGCTCCTGTGTCGTCGCCATGGCGGCGTTTGCACGCGCAAGGCCATTGAAAACACCAGTTTCAGCGAGCGCCGCCGTCAACCGCAGATCTCCACAAATCGTGCTGTTCCGATCGATCGGGGTCGCCGGATCGTATCTCGCCAAGAACGCTATACCGGCGGCATCTTGCGACGTTAGCCCCATGTCTTTACTCAGCGCCGAATACACACCCCTGCACGATGCATCGGCATCTTCGGAAGCCGATAATTCAAACGCCGCCTTGGTGCGTTCCAGGAGAGTGTTTTTAAACCCACTATCTCCGAATCCCGCGTCAACATTACGCTCGATCAATGACAAAACGGCATTACGGCGGTCGGCAGCCGACGCACCGGAGACAACTAAATTTTCGAATCCATTGGTGGAGAAAAATTCTCCGAAGAGCATCGAGCTCCGTGTCTCCAAACTAACCCTAACCGCACCGACAGCACGGCCGCTGAAATCGCGCACCGGCATCAATGAATTGGTATCATCAAGCTTGCGTATCCCGGGAGATGCTTCATCGGCAAACACCGAGACCCATCCGCTAAACGCCTTACCATTGCCCCCGAACGAACGCATGAGGCCCGGCAACAAACCCGTGGCCGCGCTCTCCAACGGAACCACATCCAGTCGCAGCTCAACTTTATCCGCCGCGCGCCGCGCCATATACGGCGTCGTCGCGCCGGAAGCGGGAGAGACACTACTCGTATCGAGAAGAATATAACCATCCTGATCCCGGGCGATGGAAAGTGACGCGGGATGAGACAAACGGAGTTTAACCGAAGCGGCACCCGCCGCCGATACCATCTTTCCAAACAACGATGCCCAAAGTTGTCCAATCGGGTCTGCGGTCGCGCGCGCAGGGGCCAACGGAATATATTCCGCGCGAATCCGATAGTATTGCTCGCCTGGTGCGATGGTAGGTATGGACGGTGCGTCGCCGCCAATTTTCGCGGCCTCCACAAATGAGGGACGCGGGTCGCCATACGCGTAAATCAGAACGATCGACAGAAACGCAAGAAATACCACGCCGCCGACCCAGGCAGATGTTTGCCAACCAAGGCTCGCTGGCTGAGAACGTTCCGTTCCTTTTCCGTCTTCCGACACGCTTATTCCCCCCTGATGCCGCCAACGGCGCATGGATTTCCGCCTATGGACAGTATGACCAAAGTCCGCCCAAAATCCAAACATCTAACGTTTCGAAATTACGACGCTCCGCAAACGGTATCCCTTGCCAAATTCCGGCACCCGACAATTTGAGTGTTACTATGACAGATTCCAATATCCCGACCCCGCTGCAGCTACACGAAGAAATCGTCCTCCCGGAGTGGATCGACTACAACGGACATATGAACGTCGCGTTTTATGTTTTGGCATTCGATCATGCGACCGATGCGATGCTTGAATTCCTGCGGTTGACCCATGACTACAAGACGAAAGAAAATACCACGACCTTCGTCGCCGACATGAACGTGACGTATCGCCAGGAAGTCAAAGAAGGCGATCCCTTGCGATTTACGACGCGGATTTTGGATTGCGACGAGAAGCGCATCCATTTTTGGCACGAAATGTATCACGCAACCGAAGGCTATCTCGCGGCGACCAATGAACTGCTCTCTCTCCATATCGACCTTTCTTCGCGCCGGGTCGGGCCCATGGCCGCCGACATTGCCGAATGGATCGCCAGTATTCGTGACGCCCACGCCGATTTACCGTTGCCCGAAGGCGTCGGCCGCCTTATCGGCATGAAGAAGAAGTTGGATTTGTAAGCACTACAAGCACCAAAACAAACTTGGCTATCCCAGTGATTCTGATAGTCTAGCCGCGATAGAATCTGCGTGCTTGAATACCATCAGGCGAGTTGGGACTTAGCTTTGGATCATCCGGACGACATAAAGGCTGCGGTCGGTATTGCCGAGAAAGCGCTCCGCATGATGATGGAACGGAACATTCCTTCCACGCCGCAAAATTATACCATTTGGTACACTTATGTGAGCGGCCGCGAGCCCGACCTCATTCGGGCAATTGATAAAATCATCGCGAATGACGGAGAATTCGGGAATTTCGAAAGCGCCGAACTATTCGAAAAATTTTTCGGCTTTACCATGGAAGGCGCCCGCATCCAGGAAGCCAGCGAACAAATTGACGTTTCCGTAAAAGAAGTGAGCCAATTCCTCACCGACGCCGCAGATGGCACGGAGAATTTCAAATCCACATTGGAAACTTCGCTCGACCAAATCCGTGTTGCGGGCAATGCAGACGAACTCAAATCCGTCGTTGGCGCTCTGCAGATTGAAACCAACGAGATGTTGATCCGTAGCCGCGCCTTGGAGGAACGGCTTAAAAGTACGACATCGGAAATCGACACTTTACGACGCAACCTCGAAGAAGTGCGCCGCGAGGCCATGACCGACGCGTTGACCGGGATCGCCAATCGCAAATATTTCGACATTCATCTCCGGACATCCGTCTTGCATGCAATGGAAAACGGCACGCCGCTGTCGTTAGTACTGGTGGACATCGACCACTTCAAAACGTTCAACGACAATTACGGCCATCAAACAGGTGACGACGTCCTGCGTCTCGTCGCGCACACGCTCGCCTCCAACATCAAGGGCCGAGACACCGCGGCACGTTACGGCGGCGAGGAATTCGGTGTCATCTTGCCAGATACGGTTCTAGAGACCGGACGCATCTTGGCGGAGAAGATTCGCACCGGGATCGCTGGCAAACGGTTTCGGAAGAAGCAAACCGGTGAAGAATTAAGCTCCATCACGATCTCTCTGGGCATTGCGCAGTATCGGCCGGGCGAAGCACTCGTCGACTTCATCCAACGGGCGGATGACGGCCTCTATCAGGCCAAACGCACGGGCCGAAACAAGGTCATCATCGAAACCGAACTCGCGAATTCCGCCGCCGAATAGGGAAGCTTCTCTTTCCGGCGGACGAACCCTGCTCTACACTCAACTCAGCTCCAACTGCCAGGGCGTATCATCGTCTTGTCGCGCTTCGACATCGCCACCCCGTTAAGACGGATCGGCCGAATGGTGCGCCACGAGCAAGTGGTGCTTTTCATTCTCGCCGTCGTGATCGGAATGCTGGGCGGAGGGTCGGCGGTCCTGTTCCGCGAAACCATCACCTTCTTCCAAGAAATCGCCCTAGAAGCCCAATACGACCGCCTCGACGACATTTATGCCAAATTCGCGTGGTGGCAGATCGTCGCGTCCACCACTATCGGCGGTCTCCTTGTCGGACTGTTGACGTGGAAATTTATTCCGGGCCGGAGAGTCCACGGCGTCGCGGACGTAGTGGAAGCAAACGCTCTGAAAGACGGCCAAATGAATTTGCGGACTGGCGTGCTATCCGCGCTTTCCAGTGCAATTTCGATCGGTGCCGGTGCCTCGGTTGGACGGGAAGGTCCGGTCGTGCATTTAGGTGCCACATTGGGCGCATGGGTTGCGGCGAAGCTTCATCTCGGCCCTTCCCTCGCCCGCACCTTGCTCGGATGCGGCGTCGCGGCGACCGTCGCCGCCTCGTTTAACGCCCCCATCGCTGGTTGGTTTTTCGCGCTTGAAGTTGTCGTCGGACACTATGCCCTGGGCGCCTCCGCCCCGGTTGTCATCGCCTCTGTCGCCGGCACCATGGTGTCGCGCGGTTATTTCGGTGACTATCCCGCCTTTATTATCAGCAGCAGAGATGTTGCCTCTTTCCTTGAATTCCCGGCCTTCGCACTGCTTGGCGTCATCAGCGCCGCGGTTGCGATCGTGTTCATGAAATCGGTGGTCGGTGTTCGAACCGCAATGGAACGCAGCACGGTGCCGATTTGGCTGCAGCCGGCCATCGGCGGTTTGATCGTCGGATTAATTGCCATTGCCTTCCCACAAGTCCTCGGCGTCGGATATGCAGCGACGGATGATGCGCTCCGCGAAGACTTGGCTCTGACGATGCTGTTCGCGCTTCTCGGCCTAAAATTGATCGCCACTGCCATCAGTCTTGGCTGCGGGTTCGGTGGCGGGGTTTTCTCACCGTCGCTATTTTTAGGTGCCATGCTGGGGGGAGCCTTCGGCGTCCTCGCCACGCTCGCTAATCCGGAACTCTCCTCTGGCGTCGGCGCCTATACTATTGTTGGCATGGGGGCCGTCGCCGGGGCGGTGTTGGGCGCGCCGATTTCCACCATCCTGATGATATTCGAGTTGACCAACGATTACGCACTAACCGTCGCCGTCATGGTCGCGACAATCGTCTCAACGTTGATTACCCGCTATCAGTTTGGCCATTCCTATTTCGCTTGGCAATTGGAACAGCGCGGATTGAACGTTCGGGAAGGCCACGAACAGCGAATCCTTCGTGACGTTAAGGTCGCGAACGTAATGGCAAGGGATACGGTGGCCGTCGATCAGGCCGCTCCTATGGCGGAAGTTCGCGAGAAGCTCGGCGCATCGGTCTACGGGACTTTATTTGTTATCGACCGCGAGGGCGGCTTGCACGGCACGATCACGCTCGCCGATCTAGCCGAAACGGCATTTGATACCGAACTAGATTTTATAATCAACGCGCAAGATGTCGCCCGCTTGCACCCTCCCATGCTCGAAATCGATCAGGACCTCGGCTTCGCGATGCGTTCGATGCAGACCTCGGGTGAAGATCATATTGCCGTGGTGGAAGACGCCATATCCTTACATTTGGTCGGCGTTATCCATCAACGCGATGTCATGATGGCGTATCGACGTGCCATCCTCGCGGCACGGGGAGAAGAAACCGATGCCGGTTAATTCCCCTTCGACAACCGCAGCCAACGATAGCGGTCGGTCGACGCAACACTAACTGTCTTAACACCCGAACCTGGCTTGAGGACGGTCAACTCGATTGCCGTACCGGGCCCGCCGAGCGACCACATTTTACGATAGAAGTCGATCTGCCCCGTTACGGCTTGGCCGCCGACCGATACGATAATATCGCCCACCTCCACACCGGCAATATCGGACGGACCGCCATCAGCGATCCGTTGCACGATCAGAAATCCGGATTGCTCCGCCGTATAGGCACCGATCCACGGATTGCGCCGTCTCTCAGAGCGCCCTTGATCCAGCAAATCCGCCATAATGGGTTTCAGCGCATTGATGGGCACGAACATATTGCCGGGACTGTGACTGTCCGCCGATCCGGCGTTCGGAATAATCAATGAGCCGATCCCGATCAAGCGTCCCTGATCGTCGAAAAGCGCGGCGCCGCCAAAGCTCGGAAAGGCCGGCGCAGTAAAGATCGCGTTCTCCAGCAAATATTCCCAATAGCCGGAGAAATCGCGCCGCGAGACAACCCGCAGAGGCACTGCGTTTTCGGTCCCGCCAAAGCCCACGGCCAGAACCGCCGTCCCATCATTTGCGGGTTTGGAATCACCCAACCGTACCGGCTTTATATTCAACGGCTGCAGCGCTCGAACGAGCCCAAATCCGGTATCGTGGTCGTAGGCCAGAATTTCCGCCGGTACTTCTCGGCCGTCATTCGTCGTCAGGGTAACTGCTTCGGCTTCCAGTATCAGATATCCGATGGTCACCACCAAACCGTCCGAATCGATGACAACAGCGTGACCTTCGCGGGCCGTACCGAGCGATTTCGACGTCCGCGCATCCCCCGGAATTTGCGCGTTCAGCTTTAAAACCGCACCGAAGACATCGCCCGTTTTCTCAGATGCCGCGAGAACCTGTCCGCTCAACACAACAGCGCAGATCAATTGACAGGCGACAAGAACCGCTTTGTGTCGCCCCAAGCCATAGGCCGTTCGGGTCATAGTACACCTCTCGAGTCTGTTGGTTGAGTGTACACGTATTCGCTTTCGACGGCAGCTCAACGCACTGGAAAGTGATCACAGTTTCATCACGGCCAAGCGTGCTATAATAAATCTATGAGCGACCCCCTTCAGGACGATCCGTTAGATGCGGACGTAACCCCATTAGGATCAACGGTTTCGGCGAGCCCCCAAGGCCCAGCCGCACCGCCACCCTATCTCGATTCGTTGAACGAGGCGCAGCGCGCGGCCGTTGAGGCTTTGGACGGCCCGGTTCTGGTATTGGCCGGGGCCGGTACCGGCAAGACGCGTGTCCTCACCACCCGGCTCGCCCATTTGCTTCATCAAGGACGCGCGCGGCCCTATCAAATTTTAGCCGTCACCTTCACAAACAAGGCGGCGCGGGAGATGCGGGACCGGGTCGAGCGCCAAATTGGCGGCGCCGTCGACGGCATGTGGTTGGGGACGTTTCACGCGCTTGGCGCGCGTATCCTGCGTCGCCATGCGGAGATCGTCGATCTCCGCAGCGATTTCACCATTCTCGATATGGACGATCAAATTCGCCTGCTGAAACAACTCCTACGGGCGGAGGATATCGACGAAAAACGCTGGCCGGCACGCGC
>JABJCS010000151.1 GCA_018665505.1 Alphaproteobacteria bacterium | reverse complement strand
GATGGCATGCAGTACCGTTGGCTGCGCGAGCTGTTGGAAATACTGGAACATGCTGCGGAGCCGGAAGAGTTCCTCGAGCATACCAAGCTCGAGATGTTTGCCGATCAAGTCTTTTGTTTCTCGCCGAAAGGCGACTTGTTTGCGTTACCGTTCAATGCGACACCGGTCGATTTCGCATACGCCATCCATACGGATATCGGCAATACTTGTGTCGCGGCAAAGATCAACGGTCGCATCATGCCGTTGCGCACTCGCTTGAAGAACGGCGATCAGGTTGAAATTACCATTTCTAAAGCGCAGACCCCGTCACCCGCATGGGAGGCCTTCGTGGCCAGCGGCAAGGCGCGCGCCTGCATTCGCCGGTTCATCCGCAGCCAACGAGTTGAACAATACGAAAACTTGGGCCGCGAGATCGTTGAGAAAGCCTTTAGCCGTGACGGTTATGAATTGACCCGCAAGGCGATTAAGGGCGTTCTGAAGAAACTCGATGTCGAGGATGAGACCGAACTTTATGCCTCGGTCGGTGAAGGGGTGTTGACCGGCCGCGAAATTTTGGAAGCCGTCTATCCGGGCGCCAAGGGCCGCGACGGTCAAAAGAATGTTGTCTCCATTGATGAGGTCCGACCCAAATCTAAAAAGAAATCGCATGCCATTCCGATCAAGGGGCTCATCCCGGGCATGGCGGTGCATTTCGCCGGATGTTGCCACCCGTTGCCGGGTGACCGGATCGTCGGGATCGTTACAACGGGCAAAGGGGTGACCATCCACACCATCGATTGCGAAACCTTGGAAGCCTTTCAGGAAGCGCCGGAACGGTGGCTCGATGTGGCTTGGGAACAGGAAGGAACGAACGGGTTCGAACATACGGCCCGCATTCACACAATCCTTTCCAATACGCCGGGAAGCCTCGGGACTTTGTCGACGGTGATCGGCCGGGACGGCGGTAACATATCCAATTTGAAAGTCACGAACCGCTCGGCGGATTTCTTCGAATTGTTGGTCGACATCGAAGTCCTCGATGTGAAACAGTTGACGAATATCATTGCTGCCTTGCGGGCGAGTTCAGTCATTCACGCGGTTGAACGCCAACGGGGCTAAGATTGCGATTGCTCGCAATATGTGGAGACCAAGTTCATGCAAACGAAACGGTATCTGAGGTTAGGCGTTAATATCGATCACGTAGCGACGATTCGTAATGCGCGCGGCATTGCGCATCCGGATCCGGTGAGGGCGGCCCTCCTCGCGGCCAAGGCCGGTGCCGATGGCATTACCGCACATCTACGCGAAGATCGTCGCCACATATCGGACGACGATATTGCCCGTCTGTCTTCGGACCTTGAACTTCCACTCAACTTCGAAATGGCGGCGACACGGGAAATGGTGGAAATAGCGCTACGCCACAAACCGCATGCTGCCTGTATCGTGCCGGAAAAACGCGAGGAGCTGACGACGGAAGGTGGTCTCGATGCGGTCCGCGGCCATGACCACTTGCAGCCCTTTGTGCGCGATCTTTCGGATGCGGGCATTCGTGTGTCTCTTTTTATCGATCCGGATAAAGCACAGCTCGACGCCGCCGTATCGCTCGGCGTGCCGGTGGTCGAACTGCATACCGGTACCTACTGCGAAGTCGAAGAGGGCGCAGCTCGAGAAGCGGAGTTGGAACGGGTCAAAGTGGCAGCGGCGCATGCGGAGGCCATCGGTCTCGAATGTCATGCGGGGCATGGACTTTCGTTCGATACGGTTGCACTGATCGCCGAAATTCCGACAATTGTTGAGCTGAACATTGGGCATTTCCTGATCGGCGAGGCTATTTTTGGTGGTCTCGACAGTACGATAAAACGCATGCGGTCACTGATGGATCGCGCCCGCGCCGACGTGCAAGGCGAGCAATCCGCCTGATGATTCTCGGCATCGGCAGCGATCTCATCGACATTCGGCGCATAGAGAAAACGCTCGAGCGATTTCCCGAGCGGTTTGTGAATCGAATATTTACAGAAACGGAACAACGGAAATCCGAGCGCCGGACCAACCGGGCTGCCAGCTATGCAAAGCGTTTCGCCGCGAAGGAAGCTTGTTCGAAGGCGCTGGGTACCGGATTTCGGCGTGGCGTCTTTTGGCGCGATCTGGGTGTCGTGAACTTGAAGTCGGGTAAACCCACCATGTCACTGACCGGCGGCGCTAAGGAGAGGCTCGACACATTGGTGCCCGACGGCATGGTGGCGCAGATCGACCTGACGATTACCGACGATTTCCCGCTGGCCCAGGCCGTGGTCATTATTTCCGCCGTGCCACGGGAAATGGCCGCCGCTGCGGAGTAGATGTCATGACTCTGAAAGTCGTCGGCGCAGGATTTGGGCGGACCGGAACGAAATCATTGAAGGCCGCTTTGGAGCAGTTGGGATTCGGGCCGTGCTATCACATGATCGAATTGCACGAGAATTTAGATCATCTGGACTATTGGCAAGAAGCGATGAAGACGGGCCGGACCGATTGGGACGCGCTGTTTGCCGGATACGAGGCGTGCGTTGATTGGCCCGCGACATACTACTGGCGGGAATTGACCGCGTTCTATCCCGACGCCAAGGTCTTGTTATCCATCCGCTCAGCAGAGTCTTGGCTGAAAAGTATCCAAGCGACGATCTTCCCGACCTTACAAGGTGTGTCCGATATGCCATCCGGTATTCTACGTGATCGGCGTGAAATGACTTACGAAATCATCGCGCGGCGGACCTTCGAAGAGCGCTTGGGCGACCGGGATTATCTCATTGCTGCCTTCAACCGTCATATCGAGGACGTGCAAAATGAAATCTCGAGTGACCGATTGCTGACATATGATGTGGCGGAGGGGTGGGGGCCGCTTTGTGAATTCCTGGATGTCGACATCCCGGAGAGTGCTTTCCCGGCGACCAATACGACGGCAGAATTCCAGGAACGCGCGCGCGAGAGAGATCGCGCTGCCGAGGCGGCAGATAGAACCTAGAGTCGTTTTGCCGCGTCGCGAGCCTTTCGTTCAATACCGGCCCAATCCCCGGCCTGCATATCGCTCTGAGAGGCGACCCAGCTGCCGCCGACACAGGCGACGTTGGGGAGGTTGAG
>JABJCS010000150.1 GCA_018665505.1 Alphaproteobacteria bacterium | reverse complement strand
TACTGAACCTGAAACTCAATCCCCCTAGACCTAACTTCTCCTAGGTTGGATGTTTCACCTTCCAAGGCGCCGCTGGCGCCGGTAATCGCGATTCTCTGACCCGTCAGGTCGAACTGAGCAGCCATTTCCCACTCCCTTTCATGTTCTCTATTTCTCAATGATCTCGACGGGCGAGGGTCCGGGTCAAGCTTTCCAACGACGATCCCAAAATGCCGCCATTCCAGAGACAGACTTTTGCAGTATATGGTTAGGCTCGACATACTCCATGCTCACGTCCTCTCCTCCGCTTCCAACGGATCAACGCATGCCGGTCACCGCGCGTAGCTATCTCGGCCTTCTCGTCCTCGGGCTCGGTACGCTGGTCGCACCGCTCGACAGCGCGGTGAACATTGCGTTCCCACGGATTACCGGAGATTTCGGCGTTCCTTTGGCGGATATCCGCTGGGTCATCATCTGTTACGTCCTCACGCATACCAGCCTGATGCTGGTCTTCGGCAAGCTCGGCGACATGTACGGGCACAAGCGGATTTTCACCGCCGGATTGGCGCTGAGCGTCGTCACCTTCACACTGTGTGCCATCGCGTGGGAGTTCGAATACCTACTGCTCTTCCGCGTCTCGCAGGGTGTTAGCGCCGCGCTCGTGATGAGTTGCGGGCCAGCCATCGCGACGTCATTGTTTCCGGAAGAATACCGGGCCCGGGTGCTCGGTGCGTATTTAACGATGTTCGGCATCGGTGGCGCGCTCGGCCCCTCGATCGGCGGCATCTTGGTCGCAGAATGGGATTGGCCGGCCGTCTTCTGGGCCCGTGCCCCCATTGCATTCGTCGCCTTGTTATTGGTTTTCGTTCTGCCGAACCCGCCACGCCGGTCGGCCTCGTCCAACTTCGATTCGACCGGCGCGGTGCTCGTCGCCGCCGCGATGTCGAGCTTTCTGCTGACGATAACGCAATTGCAGCGGGCGGAAGACTATCCAATTGCCGTCGGCCTGCTGGCTCTCACCGCGCTTGCCGCGATCCTCGCTTATATCCGCCGCGCGGCACGCCACCCGTCCCCGGTCATTCGCTTGGACGTGTTTCGTCGCATCGAGTTCACCTTTCTCAATTGCGGCAATGTCGCGATCAATTTTACCGGCTTCTCTGTGTTGTTGTTGGTCCCCTATTATTTGGCGACCCAGTCGGGATTGGAAGTCGTGTTGGCAGGCGTGGTTCTGGCGATGTCACCGCTCGGCGTGGTCTTGGCCTCTCCCATGGGTGGGTGGTCGATGGGCAAGGTCGCGGCCAACCGGCTGGCCTTCCTGGGCGTGCTGCTGGTCGGCGGTGGCACGTTCTTGGTAGGGCGTTGGGACGGCACACCCGGAATGGTCGCCATGGCTTTGCCATTGTTGATGTCCGGGGTTGGCCTTGGTCTGTTTCAAGTCGCCTATATGAACATCGTCACCGGCACCTTGCCCTTATCGGACCGCGGTGTCGCGGGCAGCCTCGCCATGCTGACACGCACCATCGGCATTGTCGGCGCCGCGTCGCTCTTAACTTGGTTATTCGCCAGCCTTGAGGCGGGAAACATACAAAACGGCGAGAGCCCAGATCAAAGTTTCATTCACGGCTTTCAAATGACCTTCGACTTTGCCAGCGCGGTTTTGATAGGATTTCTACTTATATCGCTCATTAGACCCGGAACCTGGTTCGGGCGCACGACGGAGGGAGCACAATCATGAACGATGTCGTCATCGTAGGTGGCAAGACGTTACACCCGGATATGAAAGCCATGCTAGACGCCCGCGCAGCGGCAGGTCCGACGGGCACTATCGAAGAACAGCGCGCCGCGTGGACAGCCTATAGCCAAGCGCTCTCGACACCGCACCCGGCCGACATGAAGGTCGAAGACAGTGTCTTGTCGCTGGATCACGGCAAAGTCACGGTCCGGGTCTATACGCCGGCGTCCGCTTCCGGCGATGCGCCCTGCGTGATTTATTCCCATGGTGGTGGATTCATGAAAGGCGATCTCGATAGCTCCGACACGTTCGCGTAGGGCGTGGCGCAAGATTGCGGCGCCGTCGTCGTCAGCGTCGATTACCGTTTGGCACCGGAACATCCGTTCCCCGCCGCCTTCAACGACGTCTACGGAACCCTGTGTCATGTCGCGGAGAATCCTGCGGGTTTCGGTATCGACACGAACCGAATCGCGGTCTGCGGAGACAGCGCCGGCGGAAACCTGTCCGCCGCTGCTGCATTGGCGGCGCGTGACCGCAACGGCCCCAAGATTGTAGCTCAATCGCTGCTCTATCCCGGCACTGGGCTTGAGCAATCCGGTGGCTCCTATGAAGAGAACGCGGATGCGCCGGGCCTGACGAAATCGGCGACGGAAACCTATCGCGATCTCTATATTCCTCCGCAAGAGCGCGAAAACCCATATGCCCGACCGGTGATTGCTTCGGATTTGAGTGGCCTCCCGCCCGCCTATGTTCATACCGCGCAACACGATCCGATCCGCGACGACGGCGAAATCTTTGCCAACAAACTCCGCGCCGCCGGTAACGACGTGATCTATCACTGTGCCGAGAACATGATCCACGGGTTCTTAAGGGCGCGCCTGTTGGGGCCGGGTGGCAAAGCCGAATATAACAAGATCATCGATTGGCTAAAGGTCCGACTGCAATGAGTGGAACCACCGTCATCCGGCGCGCCGATTGGGTCGTCGCGTGGAGTGAGGAGAAATCCGGCCATGTCTACCTGCGCGACGCCGATGTCGTATTCCGGGGGTCCGAGGTTGTCTCCATCGGCGAACATTACGACGGCGAGGTCGAGACCGAGATCGACGGACGCCGCCTGATGGTCATGCCGGGTCTCGTCAATATTCACACCCACCCGACAAGTGAACCGCTGCGCAAGGGCCTGACCGACGAGACCCGCAGTCCCGGTTTTTGGCACAGCTCGCTTTACGAATTCTTGCCGGTCTTCGCCAACGACCGCGACGGCGCGATCGCGGCCATGCGGGTCGCGATGGCGGAATTGCTGATGAGTGGCGTCACCACGGTCGCCGATCTCTCTATCCCCTTCGACGGCTGGCTCGACACGCTCGCGGAAAGCGGAATCCGCGCGGTCGCGGCACCAATGTTCCGCGACGCCCGTTGGTTCACAACCGACGGCCACGCCTTGCAATACGATTGGGACGAGGGGGCCGGACAAGAAGCTTTCGCGGAAGCGAGACGGCAAATCGACCTCGCCAATCAACACCCGTCAGGACGACTTTCCGGCATGGTGTGCCCGGCCCAGGTTGATACTTGTTCCGCTGCCCTAATCGAGGAAGCTTACAGTTTTGCAGAAGAACGGAATCTACCGTTTCAAATTCACGCTGCGC
>JABJCS010000149.1 GCA_018665505.1 Alphaproteobacteria bacterium | reverse complement strand
TCAAAACACCACTTCTGGCTATAACTCGGCGATAGTGGGGCGCGCCGACACCTTGGTTTCGGCCGAGGTCATGATCGGCATAGCAATCAGCAAGGCGAGCGCGGCGGCGAAAGGTAAACGTTTCATAATACATCTCCTACCCCAAGCAGTAGACCCTCAGAAAATTCACGGAAATAAAGTTCCACAAGGCTAATGCTACCAGCCCGTGACATCCACGAACATCGTGCCGTTGCGAGCCCATTCGGTGTGGTTTTTAGTGATGCTCTCTCGCAATGGCGGGGGCAGTTGGACCTCGGATGAAAATCGACCGTCCGCCGATAGTTTCTCCCACCACGCGTGGACCCTTGGATGACATCGCGCAAAGGGATAGCCAGCGAATTGCAGTCGGCTGGCGTATACATACCAGGCGATATCAATGACGGTGATGCTCTGTCCGAGTAGAAACGGCGCGGAGGACAGGCGCGATTCGAAATCATCAAAAGCAGCCCGAAATTTCTCAGCCGAAGCGCGCACCGTCTTATCGGGTATACCTTCGCTAGCGAGGCGTTGATAGAATTCGATTTCCGGCGCCCGCCGGGCGTGATCCGGCGCACCGTTAACGGTGCCATTCCCATCGTCGTAGCGGGCGAGCATCTCCGGTGTCTTATTCGACGTGGTGCGGCCCATGACAAAACGAAAACTCAAGGTCCTTAAATCCAAATGTAAATCGTCTTCCTGCTGCAATAGCGCCGCAATTTCGAGCTCCTGCTCTGCCGGGATCAGCCGAGGTTCCGGAAACGCGGTATCCAACAGGGCCAGAATGTCATTACTCTCGATATGTACCGCACCATCCCTGACCAGGACGGGAACCAAGCCGCGCGGATTGATGCCCAGGAACCAATCCGAATAGGTTTCACTTTCGGCCAAGTTCAATTCATGACCTTCCCACTCGATCCCCTTGAGGTTCAGAAATATCCGCAACTTCTGCGAACAGGAAGACATCCGTCCGTGCAAGATATGCACACCGCGCCATGCCAAGACCTCCCGCGTTCGGAGATCACTGTCGAGCAATTGCACCATCTAGACCTTACTCGCCGCTTTGTAGATCGCCTGAATCAAAGCCACTGAGCGCCTCGCTTCGTGACCATCTACCGAAGGGCTGCGCCCCTCCTTGAGGGCGGATAGAGCATCCTCGAAATTTCGCTGATGTCCGCTGAAGTCGATGGCCGACGGATCGGCAGCACCTGCACCTGCACCTCCGGCGGCGAATTCCAATCGTATGTCTTGATCGGTAGATGATTCCTCCGCGAATTCCCAGACGCGAAACTTGTCATCGCTCATGAAGACCGAGCCATGTTCGCCGCAAATATGAATCTCCGCCGGGTGCCCCCCCGCCGACCAACACGCGGTCGACCCTTGTACGACGCCGAGCGCGCCACCCTGAAACCGCATGATTGCGGCAGCCGTGTCCTCCACTTCAATATCGCTATGCGCGCGCAGGGCGGCGTCCGCTTGCACATGATCGGCGTCCCCCATCAAGTGCACGAGGAGATCGATCGTATGGATCGACTGGTTCATAAGCGCACCACCGCCGTCGAGGTCCCATGTGCCGCGCCACGCGCCACTGCCGTAGTAAGCCTGGGTTCGCCACCATTTGATCGTCGCTTCGACAAGACTGATGCGCCCGAAACGACCACTGTCGACAGCTGCTTTCAGATGTGCGGTCGCCGGACTGAATCGGCGTGGAAAAATACCGGCAAGACCGACACCGGCGTCGTCGCAGGCGGCGATCATCTCGTCGATACGATCAACCGTCACCTCCAGCGGTTTCTCGCAAATGACATGCTTTCCCGCTCTCGCCGCCGCAATCACCGGCTCTAAATGAGCACCACTCGGCGTGCAGATCGTCACGACTTCCAAACCTGGATGCGCCAGGAATACGTCCAAGTCGCTATAGGCGGCACAGCCGTGACGCGCGGCGAGGTCTTCCGCTGCATCAGCTCGGCGGGCGTAGATCGCATCCAAGGAAGCACCGCTGATGGCCGCGATGGCCTTTGCGTGAAATTCGGCAATCATACCAGCACCGATAATGCCAAAGCGCATCAATCAACCCCTTATTCCAAACGTCATATGTGGGCATATTACCAGTTAGTCGAGAATCCTCGAAACGCCGTCGGTACACGCGCGATATCTTGTAGGACGTCGGCCGGGATCGGCGGGCGGATGTCTTGCGAGGTACTGGCATAAATCGCATCCGCCGCGCCGCCAAAGCGTTT
>JABJCS010000148.1 GCA_018665505.1 Alphaproteobacteria bacterium | reverse complement strand
TCCATTGCCGCCGTCACACCGGGCTGTTAGCCTGAGCGGTATGACCATCGCGCTTTCCGACATTCGCCGCTATCCCGTGAAGGGAATGAGCGGGGAGACACTCGACGCCGTCGACGTTATCGCGGGCGAAGCCCTTCCTCACGACCGACGCTTCGCCTTGGCCCATGCATCAAGCGGTTTCAATCGGGCAGAACCCGGATGGATGCCTAAGAATCATTTCCTCAATCTCAGTCGGGACGAGAAGCTTGCTCAGCTTGCCGTCCACTTCGATCCGGAGACGACTACCTTGACCGTGGAGAGAGGTGGCCGCCGAGTCGCCACGGGAAACGCCGCGACCTCAATCGGTCGCATGATGCTGGATCAATTTTTCGCCGGGTTTATCGCAAGTGGTGCCCGCGGCAATCCAAAAATCGTCGAGACCCCGGGAACCCCGTTCGCTGATTGTCCCGAACGTTTCCTTTCGATCATCAGCACAAGCAGTCTGGCGGAAGTTGAGCGAGTTGCCCGCCAACCGGTGGACCCGCTGCGGTTCCGCGCGAACTTGACCGTCACCGGGGCGGAACGGTGGGAAGAGCGCGACTGGATTGGGTGCGATCTCGCTATCGGTGAGGCCCGGTTTCGGGTCGAGGAGCCCATCGAAAGATGCGCCGCCACCAATGTCGATCCAAACACCGCCACCCGGGACATGAATATCCCGATGGTGCTGGAACGCGGCTTTGGACATGTGGAATTCGGCGTCTACGCGCGTGTCACAACTCCGGGCACAATACGTCCCGGCGACGCGATCACACTTATTAGATAATCTTCAGCGAGAACCTTTAGCCGCCCGCACTCAGCAGCCCACGATCAACTAGCAGGGATCAATCGTCCCCGACAGCCGTCTCGGCAGCCACTTCGGCTTCTTCGGGCTCTTTCGGCGCTTCCGGAACTTTCTTTGTCACGAATGCCGGCATTTCGTCGACGTCATCTGACGCAACGACCGGCTGATTCTGTCCTTCAGCAGCTTGCTCCGTCGTCTCATTCGACCCTTCAGAGCGCTGCGGCCGCCCGTTATTATTGTTGTTACGAGGTGATTGCTGCTGGTTGTTCGCCCGCGCTTCTGCTTCCTCGCGTTGCACCGCCAAAATACGGTAGTAGTGCTCTGCATGTTGGAGATAATTCTCCGAGGAGATGCTGTCGCCTGCCGAGCTCGCGTCCTGCGCCATGGCGATATATTTCTCGTGAACCTGCGACGCGTTGCCGCGAATGCGTACACTTGGTCCATTGCTATCGAAGGTTTGATTGCGGGACGGACCGGTACGTCTGTTCTGGTTACGACCACGCGAGCGCTTTGAACCTTGGTTTTGTCTCATGACTTCCGTTTTTTTAAGATCGAAGTTTGTCCAGCGTCCCATTCCAATTGGATACATCGGTCCTTTCGGGACCGTGGGACGCACCCCCCCTCAAAAGACTGGCTTTTGAAGATTATGTGCTTCCGGCATCGACCGGTACAAATCGTTCGGTCTGCGCACCACGCACAGTACGGACATTAGACGGTTCCGCACCGGTTTCCAAGACATTTTTCATGCAACCGCTGGTGTCAAACCACCGGCCACCAGACAACGGGGTAATCCCGCGAAATCAGGGATGACCTCGATTTGGGTAAATCCGCAGTCTTCGAATATATGGGACACCGCAGGTCCCTGACCTATGCCGAATTCTAGGATCACTTGCGTATCCGCACCGGCGACGGTCGGCATTTGCGCTGCTATGGCGCGATAGCAATCGAGCCCGTCAGCGCCACCGTCCAACGCCCCGCGCGGCTCATAGCGTGAGACTTCGGGCGCAAGACCGGAAATATCGGCGGCGGGAATATAAGGTGGATTCGCCAAAATGAGATCGAAGCGGCCAGAGAGACCTTGCGCCCAATCCGCACAAAGGAACTGCGCGCGCTCGGCCAACCCGAGGTCTCGTGCATTCTGCCGCGCGACCACCAGCGCCGCAGTCGCGCGGTCGACGCCGATCCCCATGGCCCGGGGTCTTTCATGCAGAAAGGAGAGCAGCAAACAGCCGCTGCCGGTTCCCAAATCAAGCACGCGGACCAGTCGCTCGCGAGCCGGAAAACAAGCGAGCGCGGCCGACACCAGGGTTTCGCTATCGGCGCGCGGATCAAGAACGTCCGCGCTGACGCGAAACGGTAGGCTCCAAAACTCACGGGTACCGACAATATGGGAAAACGGCTCGTGCGCACGCCGACGGTTGATTAAATCGTCGTAGAGATCCGCAACACGGCAGTCGGCTTCGGGATGAGCGACAATCCATTCGAAGGATTGATCGATCGCATGCGCCAGCAGCAGCCGGGCTTCCCGGCGCGGCGACTCGATTCCAGCATTCTTCAGAATCTCGGTGCCTCGGGCGACACACATACCGATACTCACCGATGTCATTGAATCTCGGCGAGGCGTGCCGCCTGATCCTCCGCAATCAAGACATCGATCACTTCGTCCAACTCATCGCCGCCAAGAATCCGGTCGAGCTTATGAAGCGTCAGATTAATTCGATGATCGGTCACCCGGCCTTGTGGAAAATTATAGGTGCGAATTCGCTCGGAGCGGTCGCCACTACCGACTTGGGTCTTGCGGTCGGCGGCCCGTTCCGCGTCCAAGGTCTGGCGTTCGTGATCGTAGAGCCGGGCCCGCAATACTTTCATAGCCTTGGCGCGGTTCTTGTGCTGGGATTTTTCGTCCTGGCACTGCACGACGATACCAGTCGGCATATGCGTGATCCGGATGGCGCTGTCGGTC
>JABJCS010000147.1 GCA_018665505.1 Alphaproteobacteria bacterium | reverse complement strand
CTAACAGCGCCAATTTCATCTTGTTTTGCGACCGCGATGGGAATCCGCTCGCCGGTTTCGGCATTCCGTCGGATGGCGGCGAGTAAGGCGTTCAAAGGCCGGTTGACGATGAGATGAAAACCGAAACCTGCGGCGAGGGCCGCGACCACGAAACCGAACACGACCAACAGGATGGTCAGCGTTTGGCGGAGTTGTTGGGAGGCGGCAATTTCTTGGCTGCTGAATTGGACGAGGAGTACAGCGTCGTTATTTTGCCCGGTAGACAACGTCACACGATGCGGACTGTCCGATATTGAACAGCCAATTTTTTGCGGAATGGACGCAAGCATACGATTATCGTTTCGTGCTCGTAATTCCGCGCATAGAAAGGCAGCGTCTGATGCCATAGAGGCGAGAAAATCCCTCGCCAAGGTTGGATTCCTGTGGATGTCGTGGCGCGCGAGCGCTCCGGCGACTCGTGCGGCTTGATTGCCCACACGGGTTGCCAAAGCTGCTTCGTGGTCGGACGATTCGTATTGGGTCAAAATGTAGAAGCCCGGAATTTCGAGAATCAGAAAAACAGGCACCAGAACGGCCAAGAACTTGAAGAGTAGACTGCGGAAGGACGGTTTGCTCTGTAAGCTGTTGGATCCGGATTCAGTCATTGAATGCGAGTTCGGTCAATTGATACGACTGACCTTTCCTTGTTCCATGAGCGACATCAATCGATCCCGGTCGTCGATGGCACTATAGAATACGATGAAAGCGCGTTCGCCGCGGGCCACGTAAAAGTCGATATTCACGTGCTCGCCTTGCTCGTCCCTGAAGCTGGAGCAGAGCACGAAATGGGAGTCCATTTTAAGGATTAAGGGATGCGCCTTGATCGGATACAAGTGACGAATGGCACCTGTGTCTAATTCGAAATCCAGATAAGCGCCGTCAATCATTCGATTGTCGATGTATTGCTGCATGGCGGCTTGAAGCGATGCCCGGTCCGACAGATTGAGGTCACCCGCAGCCACGGAATTAGCGCCAGCAAAAATTATGCAGATGAATAAAATGAGAACCTTGAAAACCTTCTCCACCACGTTTCTCCATTCGCTGGGCCTCGATTCTAACATATTGAGAATCACAAAGCAGCCTACTTATACTACTAGGGTAGGAATATTATTAAGCTAATTGCGTAAAATTGACTGATGATGGTTTCAATATCCTTAACACGCGCCATTTTTCCAATGACACGAGTTATCACGGATTCTGTGTTGATACGTCGTGGTTGCGGAAACGGATCATGTTGGGAAATATTGGTATGGAGATATTCGACTACATCGTGATCGGAGCCGGGGCCGCTGGGTGTGTGTTGGCGAACCGCCTGTCGGAAGACGATGCGGCAACCGTTTGCGTCCTGGAAGCCGGAGGAGAGGATCGGCATCCGTTCATCCATATCCCAGCGGGTTTCGTCAAAACTCTATATGGCGATAAGTTTGTATGGCCCTTCGAGACGGAACCGTCGGACTCCCTCGGCGGCCGCAGCATCTCGGTGCCACAGGGCAAGGTCGTCGGTGGGTCGAGTTCGGTCAACGGTATGGTTTACAATCGCGGCCAGCGCGCGGATTTCGATACTTGGGCGCAGATGGGTAATCGCGGTTGGGGATTTGACGATCTGGTGCCGTATTTCAAACGCTCTGAGACGCGATTAGGCCCGGGCGATGACCGCTTTCGCGGGCGCGACGGTGAACTCCCTATTACGGATATAGACTGGATCAATCCGCTCGCCGAAGCCTTTCTCGATGCTGCCGAGGGTTTAGGCATTCCGCGCACGCCGGACTACAACGCCGGGTTTCAGTTCGGCGCCGGTTATTTTCAACGCTACATTCACAAAGGTAAGCGGGTCAGCGCGGCCAAGGCTTTCCTGCGCCCGGCGCTGCGGCGACGTTCGACCGAATTGCGGACCCGCGCCCAAGTGGTGGAGATCGTGCTCGAAGGAAACAAGGCGACCGGTGTGCGTTACCGCGATGGTGGTGGCAGCGAGCACATCGTCCAGGCCCGACGCGAGGTCATCCTCAGCGCGGGTGCGGTGAATTCACCGAAGATCTTACAGCTGTCCGGCATCGGGCCCCGCGATCTATTGAGCGAGATCGGCGTGCCGGTGCGGATCGAACGGGCAGGCGTGGGCGAGAATCTGCGCGACCACTATTCCGTCCGTATGACGGCGCGGGCGCGCAACGTGCAGACCATCAACGAGCGGGCGCGCTGGCCGCGCCTGCCGATCGAGGTCGCGAAATGGGCGATGGGCAAACCGAGCGTGCTGGCGCTGTGTCCGACCATCGGTTTCGTGCATGGCAAATCTCATCCGGATTTGGAGGAAGCCGACCTCCGTATTCTGTTCACGCCGGGTAGCTACATGGAGGGCAAGGTTTATGTGCTGGACGATCACCCAGGCATGACCTGCGGCGCGGCCCAGCCACGCCCCGAAAGCTCGGGCTATGTGCGCGCGGTTTCCCGTGACCCGTCGGACGCGCCGCGCGTGCAGCCGAACTACCTGGCGGCGGAAGCGGATCAGCGGATCACTCTCGCTGGATTGAGACTGGTGCGCGCGCTCTTCAACAGCAAGGAGTTAGCGCCCTATTTCGAGTGTGAGACCTTGCCCGGACCGGGCGTGACCAGCGAGGACGAATTGCTCGACTTCGCCCGTCGGCGCGGCAATACCGGCTACCATTTGGTTGGTACCTGCCGCATGGGGCCCGACACCGACGCCACCGCCGTCGTCGACGATACGCTGCGGGTGCATGGGGTCACGGGGCTTCGGGTCGTCGACGCATCGATCATGCCGATGCTGCCGTCCGCGAACACCTTCGCTTCCACCGTCGCGATCGCCGAGAAGGCAGCGGATATGATTCGCACGCCCTGAATTGCCTCGGCGGCGATGTCGGATAGCTCTCTTGAGGGAACAACCACGACTGGTCGCGAAAGATGGACCTTACATTGTCGGCGGCGGACGAGGCTTTTCGCCTTGAAGTTCGCACCTTTCTGGAAGAAAGCCTGACGCCCGAACTGCAAGAAGGTGCCGATAAACGCACCAGCCTGTGGCAAGACGTGCCGTCTTCCATGACGTGGCAACGCATTCTGCATGTGAAAGGTTGGGTGGCACCCGACTGGCCGGCCGAATACGGCGGTACCGGCTG
>JABJCS010000146.1 GCA_018665505.1 Alphaproteobacteria bacterium | reverse complement strand
TATCAGGGTGTCGTGCACGCCCGGACTAGTGTCGGCGATCACGTTTAGGATATCGCGTCGCCGGTTCGTGACATAGGTATCTCCGACATCCGGAATGGCTTTTCGGAAAGCGGCGCGGCTGTGTTCCATCGACATGAATTCGCCTGAATCGGCCGTGGCGAAGGCCCAGGTGTCGACGACCTGCTGGCCGTGCGTGTTAATGACTTGAACGGATTGGCCTGCCTGGAGTCGTGCGGCGATGCCGGCGCGTTCCGGGATCGTTTGAAGGGTGTCGGCCATGAGCGGAATCCCTCTCCCTCAATGCTTACTCATGCGAGTGTCGTTGGATTCCGTCCGACCCGCAACTCCGCTCTGACAAGATTGAACGGGGATATATGTCCGGATGAACCTATGTTATGGATTGAAGATGTATTGGAAGGAGCTCGATTTGGATAAGGTAAAGCTAGTTCAACCGGATTTCGCGGATGACGAGGTCGCGGCGATATTCGACGATATCCGCAAGACCAAGGGTGCGAATTTTCTGACGCCGACCTGGGGGTTTTTCGCGCTCGATATCGAACTGTTAAAAGGCTGGTGGACGTTGACGAAGCGCTTGCAGATGACCGAAGGGTCGCTGCCGAAACCGTTGCTGAACGCGATCTCGCTGGTCTGTGCGGCGGAAGTTGATTGCCCGCGCTGCATCAACAACCATCAAACCCATCTGATCGAACATTTTGAGATGACTGTCGACGATGTGATGGAGTGTATCGATTTCGAAAATTCGAAATCCCTCGATCCAATGTGGAAGGATGTGCTGCGGTTCGCGCGCAAGGTCGCTTTCAACGAAGGGACGACGGAAGAGGACTTCCAGGCATTGCGCGATCACGGGATTGATGATGTCGGCATCGCCGAGCTGGTCTCCATGGCGATGCTGGAATCTGGCATGGCGCGGCACGCGGTTGGTGTCGCCCCATTCGAGAACGGCAGCGAATGGCCAAAGGACAATCTACCCTCGGCATTCTATGGCGATAACGTAAATCGTTGAAAACCCTCTCCCGCTTGCGGGGGAGGGTTAGGGTGGGGGAATGGTTGCTTAGGGCACCTTCGCCGCAATGATCTCGATCTCGACCTTCATCTCCGGCATGGACAGTGAGGTGACGACGATACGTGTCGAGGACGGCGGCGGGTTGCCGACGCGTTCGGCGCGGACGGCGCGAAAGGCGTCCCGGTAGCGGGGGTCGGTGATGAAAGTCGTCATCTTCACCACATCGCTCATCGTCATGCCGGCGGCGCGCAGTACCGCTTCGACATTATCGAAGGCGGCTTCGATCTGTTGTTCGGTGTCCTCGGGGATCGTGCCGTCCTTGAGCATGCCGAGTTGTCCCGAGCTGACGAGAATGGCCGCGCCCGGAGGAATGAGAACCGCGTCGCTATGCGCCGAAAGTGGAGCCGGGGTTTCGTCTGAGTGGATGTGTTTTAAAGACATCGTGAAATCCTTTTGTGCGGCCTAGGGGAGATAGGCGCCGCCGTTGACGTGGATGGTCTGTCCGGTGACGTAACTGCCCGCCAGACCGCAGAGCGCACGGATCATAGCCGCGACTTCTTCCGGCCGGCCCATGCGGTCCTGGATCAGGAATTTGATTTCGGTCTTCGGACGGGCACCTGCAGCGGCCCCCCGCACCGTATCGATGTGGCCCGGCACCACGGTGTTAACGCGAATATTGTCGCCGCCGACCTCATGCGCCAGACCCTTCATAAAGCCGATAATGGCCATGTTCGCGGCGGCGACATGGGTGCGCCCGGCGACGCCTGTGTGGCTGGCGATCCCGCCGAGTGAAATGATCGTGCCGCCGCCCGCCTTGCGCAGGTGCGGCAGGGCGGCTTGGCTGCAGAGCATCGTGCCTTCGACCGTTGGCATATTGACCCGCCGCCATTCATCCATGGTGAGATCGTCCAATGGCGTATTGCCACGCACACCCGCATTGTTGATGAGGATCGAGAGTTTGCCGAAACGCTCGACGACTGCATCGGTCATCTCCTTGATGGCTGCGGCGTCGGTGATGCTGGCGGTGAAATGCATGGCGCGGCCCCCGGCGTCTTCGATTTCGCGTGCCAACGCCTCCGCTTCCGCACCCGATGTCATCGCGTTGACGCAGACCGCTGCTCCCGCCTCGGCTAAAGCCAAACACGTGGCGCGGCCGATATTATGCGCAGCACCGGTGACGATGGCGACGTCGTTTGCAAGTTCCCGGTCTGTTGACGGCATGAGAGCTCTCCTTGGCTATTTCTCTATGATGTAGCGCTGACCGTGGGCGAAGCGACGACTGGGCGGCAACGCGAGTCGGGCTAGGGTTGTTTTTAACAATTATGAGGAGATGCAGCGATGCCTCGCAACGATCTCACTTTCGGATGGTTCCTGCCTACAAGCGGCGATACGACTTGCTTCGGCGACCCAGCCGCGCGCATCCCGCAGAGTTCGGAAGTCTTTGATGAAATTGTCGCCGCCGTCGACGAAGGCGGGTACAAGTATCTTTTGATGCCGGTGAATGCGACCTGTTGGGAAGCGACGGTCGTCGGCTCATATTACGCGGCGCGGACGAAGAATGTAGCGCCGTTGATCGCGCTTCGCTCCGGCTATTGCAATCCTACTCTTGCGGCGAAGATGTTCGCGACATTGGACCAGATGTCGGGCGGGCGTTTGTGTATCAATTTGATTGCCGGGATCAGCGACGACGATACGCGTGCTGACGGGATTATGGACACCAAGGAAGTCCGCTACGAGAAGATGGACGAAGAAGTCGAAGTCATGAAGAAGCTCTGGGCAGCGTCCGGCGCGATAGATCATCAAGGCAAGCATTATTCGGTGACACAGGCAATTGAACCGAAGCCGTTACAGCGGCCGCATCCGCCCTTTTTTCTCGGAGGTGGATCGGAATATGCGCTCGAGATTTCGGCGAAGCATTCGACGGTCCATCTGTTCTGGGGCGACAAGCCGGAAGTTATTGCAGAGAAGATCGGGGATATCCGCGAGCGTGCTGCGAAATACGGGCGGCGGGATGACATTCAATTCGGCATGCGGCTGCAGATTATTTGCGAAGAGACTGAGGAGGCTGCGTGGGATGCGGCCTATCGTCTTATCGCCGGGTCGACGAAATTCGAAATTGCCAACAGCCGGCTCGGCGCAGGCGCGGTCGAGGGGGTGCGTAAGACATCGGAAGCGAACCGCCGGGTGTGGGAACTACTTGAAGAGTCCGGCGATGAGATGAAAATTCATCCGCATCTGTGGACCGGTATTTCGACGGTTCGCACTGGGGCGGGGATTGCCGTCGTAGGAACGCCGAAACAAGTGGCCGATACCTTGGATGAGTTCGTGACGGCGGGATGTACGAGTTTTTGTCTGTCGGGATATCCGCACGCGGAAGCAGCGCGCGTATTTTCGACCAAGGTCATGCCATATTTCGAGGGGCGTCTTGCCGAAGGAATACCCCGCGCGGCGTAAACTCTCTCGTGCGGCTTCGTTTCTACGGACGGGAAAAGTCGAAGAACCGGCCGAAACGCTTGGTTAGTTCGACGGGGTCGACGCTGCCGCCGAGGACCATTTCCGGGCGGATCTGATTGTCGATCAATAAAGTCGACAAGCCATGCACGAGGCACCAGGCGGAGAAGGCTTGATCGGGCGCGCCGGTGGATTTCCCCTGATATTGATCGGGGTCCTCTGCGGCAAATCCCGCGACAGTGGACGCTAGTGCCGCGAAGGTCGCGTCCGCTGCTGCGCACAGTTCCTCATCCGCAGCTTTATCCGGAATTTCCGGGCCAAACATCAATCGGAAAACAGCATCGTTCGCGACCGCGAACTTTACGTAACTCCGGCCGATTTCTGCGAGGCGGTCGCTCGGATTTTCGTGCTGGGCGGCACTTTCGTGCATTGCCTGTGCGAGGCTGCGGAATCCCTGCGCGGCCACGGCGGCGAGTAATGCGGCCTTATCCTTGAAATGGCGATAAGGCGCGGTCTGAGAGACTCCAGCCCGCCGAGCGACGCCCCGGAGGCTGAGTTTCGTTACACCTTCCTCTTCGAGGATTTCTGTCGCTGCCTTCAACAAGGCTTCGCGCAAATTGCCATGATGATAGGAATCGTTTGTTTTTTTATCTTCTGATGTTGACATCGTTAATATCCAGTTATATGTATTCACTGTCAACATAAAGAAATCGACTTGGTCCAGCAACGCTCAAAGGGAGTACGGAAACATGATGTCGCGACGGAATTTCATGACGACGAGCAGCGCCGGTGCGGCAGGATTGGCATTTGGCCTCAATATAGGGTCGGTCGGTGCGGGAACGCCCTTGTCGGCGGATACTAAATGGCTGACCGCTTTGGGCACCTCGCTGAAGACGGAGCAAAATTATACGCCTCGCATTGAGGGAAATTTGCCCGCTGACCTGACCGGAAAATTATTCCGCAACGGTCCCGGCCTGTTCGAGCGCGCGGGCTACCGTAAGGAACACCTGCTCGACGGCGATGGCATGATACAATCCTTCGAATTCGCCGATGGGCGCGTACAATACCGGAATCGTTTTGTTCGAACGGAAAAATTCGTCGAGGAGGAAGCGGCGGGTGAGCTCCTCTATCCTACTTGGACGACCCGCGCGCCTGGTAGTGTCTTCTCCAACATAGGTGGCGAAATGAAATCGCAGGCGGGCGTCACAACCCTGATCCGCGACGGAAAGCTCTTGGCGTTGGATGAAGTGATCCCCCCCCTACGCGCTTGACCCGGATACGTTGGATACCATCGGCAGATTCAATTTTGCTGACGGTGTCTCAATCGCGGGCTGTAAGGCCCATACAAAAACGGACCCAGAGGCCGGTGATTGGATTCTCGCGGGTACCGAATACGGCCCGTCGATGACGCTCCGCTATCTGATATTAGACCGTAGCGGTGCCGTAAAAGCGCACGGTAATTATGAATCTCCTCGCATGATTTACTTGCACGATTTCTTTGCTACTGAGCGGTACCTCATTTTCGTGTTGCATCCGGTCGAATTTTCGGCATTCGGTATGCTGGCGGGTTTGAACAGTTTTACCGACAGTCTCACGTGGTCGCCGGATCAAGGGAACTTGGTGATGATTGTGAATAAATCCGGTGGAAAACCGGTAATGCTCGAAGCGCCCGCTGCATTCGTGTGGCATGGCTTCAACGCCTATGAGCGAGGCGAGGAGATCGTTGCCGACTTTGTTGGGTATGACGACCCGGATCATTTCATCGGCGCGAACCCGGCCTTTAAATCCGTGATGCGCGGTGAAGTGGGAGAGGCGAGGTTCCCCGGAAAACTACGCCGTTACGTCATGTCACCGCGTCAGAGGAAACTGACCGAAGAAATCCTCCATGCGGGTCATCACGAATTCCCGATGATTGACGGCCGCGTTGCCGGACGGACAAACCGCTACGGATATGCGAACAGAGGTCCGGACGGGAACTGGGTTTTAGATGGCGTCGTCAAACTGAATCTACAGACCGGTGGTCGGGAAGAATATCGATTTGGCGCCAAGCATTTTGTCAGCGAACCGATTTTTGCCCCGAAAGGCTCGGCTGAAGGAGACGGTTGGCTCTTGGCGCAAGTTCAAAACGGCGCCACTGGAACGAACTTTCTGGCGATTTTCGATACCGACCACGTGGCGGCGGGACCGATAGCCAAAGTACATTTAACGCATCACGTTCCGCTTAGTTTTCATGGATACTGGGCGGCCTAGGATAATCGAATGACAGGAGGCATCCCGTGACGATTACGCCCCTCTATGCCGGAATACTCTCTTTGATGTTTGTCTACCTCAGTTTCCGCGTGATTGGAATGCGCCGCGCCGCGCATATCGGACTCGGAGACGGCGGGAATCCTTTACTGGTCCGGCGGCTTAGGGTGCATGGCAATTTTGCCGAATATGTACCGCTGGCCTTGGTTTTGATGCTGCTAATGGAGCTTCAGGAAAAGCCAGATTGGTTGATCCACGGCATTGGGATCGCACTTCTCTGCGGGCGACTGATCCATACCGTGGGAGTGGGCCGGGAGCCGGAGAACTATAAAATCCGGACGGTCGGCATCGCCCTGAATTTCGCCGCTCTGATTGCGGGAGCGATGTCGAACTTAGGGCTGAACGGTATTGCGATGCTGTTGGCGTCTACCTGACGCTAACCCGTTTGCTCAAAGCTTCGCCAAAGGCGATTTGTTCGGTGGAGAGTTTGGTGGCGACCCTGGCGCGCAAGGTTGTATCCGCTGCTTTGAGGTCGGTTTGGCCGTTCAGACGCAGGATGACACTTAACCACCGATAGGCTTGAACCAAATCCGGTTTCACCCCTTGGCCGGCCTCGTAAAGGCGGGCGAGTTGGAAAATGCAAACGTAGCCAGATCGGGTCTTGGCATTCTGCGCACCAACAAGGTAGGCGTCGTGGGCTGCCTTCAAGTTACCCGCCTTGGCTTGGCGGCCGCCGTAGAAATAACATCCTTGATCGTCGCCCTCGACACACAACAGCAGCAAATTGGCATTGTCGCTCTCGATGTATTTTTTGTATTTTGGAGAGACGGCTTGGGATGCGGATGTACCGATCAATAGAAAGATAATGCTCAGTACAGTAATTGAAAATTTCCACGACATAGAAACAGACCTCTAATTACTCGCCGGATGCCCGTAACGGCACCGATGTTCGCACGTCCCGCATGTCCGCAATTTCGTGTGACGAGAATAGCTTAGCAAACGCCGCGTGGAAATACGGTTGCATAAATGTAGCGCAAGGTCGCTTTTCCGGCGGGGAAAATTAACTTCTTCTGCGTAGTCCCCAATGATGGGAAGTTAAGGGAAATTTGCATGACAAAGGCAATCCAACTCGATCAACGCGGGCCGGTCTGGGTGTTCACTATCGATCAGCCGGAGAAAATGAATGCGCTCGATTTCACCGCCAATGAAGAGATGACCGACCTCTGGCGAGATTTCGCCAAGGACGATGACGCCCGTGTCGCGGTTGTCACCGGTGCCGGGGAAAAGTCTTTTTGCGCGGGCGCGGATCTCAAAACCTACACGATGCCCTTTGCGACATCTCCGGCGATGGAGTTTCGACACAAATACACCAATGGGCCGGGTTTCGCGGGCATCACCCGAGGCATGGAAATCAACAAGCCGGTCATCGCCGCGGTTAATGGGTATGCGATGTCGGGCGGGTTGGAATTGGCACTGGTGGCCGATGTGCGGTTTTGCTCGCCGAACGCGCAGTTTGCCTTTCAAGATGTGCGCTGGGGCTTCCATCCTTGTGATGGCGGCTGCGTGCGCTTGCCGCAGATTGTCGGCTTGGGCCATGCAATGGAATTGATCCTGTCGGGAGACCGAGTCGGCGCGGACCACGCCTTTCGTATTGGGTTGGTAAACCGGATCATTCCGGCGGAAACATTGCTTGAAGAGACACTTGAATATGCGGATCGCCTGGCCGCGCGTGCGCCGCTGGCGCAACAAGCCGCGAAGGAAGTCGTCCTCGCCGCATATGGCAAAGCGATGGAAGATTCGCTGCGGATGGAATCGCGTTCGTTCTACGATCTCGGCCGGACGGAAGACCTCGATGAAGGGACGACCGCCTTCCGCGAGAAGCGGGACGCTAATTTCAAGGGACGGTAGAACAATGGAACATCAGATATTAGGGCCCGGTTTCGCCGTTGAAATCACCGGTGTCGATCTCACGCAAGAGCAATCCGAAAGTACGGTCGCCGCAATGCGCGATCTTTGGCTAAAGCATAAAGTCGCGGTGTTTCGGGATCAGAGCTTGGATGACGAGGATTTAATCCGGTTCGCGGAATATTTCGGACCGACTTATGTCTATGTTCGTGATCAATTCAATGACCGTAAGCGTCCGGTCATTACCGTTATCTCGAACATTCAGGAGGATGGTCGCAAGCTCGGTGATCTCGGCGACGGCGAGGTGCATTGGCACACCGATCAAGCATATTCGAAGGAAGGCTCGTTCGGGACGATATTGTACGGTGTCGAAATTCCGGAAGACGGTGGTGCCACATGTTACGGCGATCTGGCGCAGGCGTATGAGGCGCTGCCGGATGAGCTGAAGGAAAAGATCGCCAACAAAACCGTGACATATTCGATCGCACGCGCGGCGGAAACCCAGAAGCTCGGTCTGCCGGAAGTACAACGCCGGGCCAAGCCGCCGCTCTCTCACCCCCTAGTGCGTACCCATCCCTATCTCGACCGCAAGGCGCTCTATATCAGCCCGAACCATGCACTTCATGTCGATGGCATGGATGCGGCGGAGGGTGCCGAATTGCTCGAGGCGGTGCATGCCTACGCGACTCGACCGGAAGCGGTCTATTGTCATCAATGGCGCAAGGGTGACCTCGTCATTCACGACAACACTACGACCATTCACCGGCGCGATCCGTTTCCCGGAAGTCAACGGCGCTTGCTGCGGCGGACTGGATTCTTGCTGCCGGAAGAGGTGCGTTCGGCCTTCTAGGCGACGCTTGCCGCGCCCTCCACCGGGGCTAAATCTTCCCATACGGCCTGGGCTCAAGTTGGGCAATGAATAGGGGGAGAATACGATGGCGGATCAAGGGTATGACGTGGTGGTTGTCGGTGCCGGAAACGCGGCATTGTGCGCGGCGATTTCAGCGAAGCTCGAAGGCGCCCACGTCCTCGTCCTGGAAAAGGCGTCCGAGGAAGAAAAGGGCGGTAACTCCTATTTCACGGCGGGTGGCTTTCGCTTTGCGCATACCGGCCTTGATGACGTCTGCAAAGATGTCCTGGTCGATCTCTCGGACGC
>JABJCS010000145.1 GCA_018665505.1 Alphaproteobacteria bacterium | reverse complement strand
TATGTGAGTACGGCCCGCATCAGAGCCGGGAGCTTGTTGGTACCGGTTGGCAGATCGGTCATGCTGTATTGCGCGATCAAGCCGCAGACCGGCATGCGGGCCCAGAAGTTGAAGAGCGGGATGACCGCTTCCAGCACGCGGCCCGCGACGTTCTCGAAATAGATGTCGATGCCGTCCGGACAGGCGGCGGCGAGTTGAGCCTCGAAATCGTCAGCGCGGTGATCGATGCAGGCGTCGAAACCAAGCTCATCCACCACGTAGGCGCATTTCTCCGGGCCGCCCGCGACACCGACCGCGCGGCAGCCTTTGATCTTGGCGATTTGCCCCACATTGGCGCCGACCGCGCCGGAGGCCGCGGCGACCACCAAGGTCTCACCTTCTTTCGGTTTGCCGAGCCGCAGTAGGCCCGAGTACGCGGTCATGCCGGGCATGCCGAGCACGCCGAGGGCGGTCGAGATGGGAGCTGCCGACGGGTCGACCTTGGCGAGCGCCGTGCCATCGGAGATCACGTAGTCCTGCCAACCGCAGCGCCCGACGAGGATATCGCCCTCGTCGAACTTACCGCCGTTCGACTTCTCGACGACGCTGACCGTGCCGCCTTCCATGACACCGCCGAGCGGTATCGGCTCCGCATAGGATTTCTCCGCATTCATGCGGCCCCGCATATAAGGATCGAGCGAGAGATAGACCGTGCGCAACAGCATCTCGCCGTCACCGGGTGTCGGGATCTCGCTCTCCGCAAGTTCGAAGTTTTCGGCGACAGGCTGTCCCTCCGGGCGGCGGGCGAGCAGGACTTGGCGGTTCTTGGTCATGGTGTGTTCCTCTGTTTGAGGAGGAAGCTAACGGATTGCAGCTCCGCCGCAAGGCCCTAACCTTCCCCCGTACGCGGGCGAGGGTTAGCGGAAACCCTGCGCGCCTTGGCCGCAGGTTTTGGATATTGGATCACCGGGAGCGTGCGCTACATTTAGCCTCATGAATGATACACCAAATAAAAAACGCATCGCCGTTATTGGGGCCGGGGCGTGCGGGCTCTGCGCGGCGAAGTACCTCACGCAAGCAGGACTCGACGTGACGATCTTCGAGATCGGCTCGCAGATGGGCGGCATGTGGTGTTACGAGAACGACAACAAACTGTCCTCCGCATACCGCACATTGCACATCAACACCTCACGGGACGTCACGCGGTTCCACGATCTTGATTTCGATCCAGACGTGCAGTTCTTCCCCGACCATTGGGACATGCACAAATATCTCGTCAAATATGCCGAGCATTTCGATATTGCCAAACTCGTCCGCTACAACACACGGATCAAGGACGTGCGGCCGCTGTTCGACCCGAAGACTGAGCCGCCGCTGTGGGAGCTGGAACTAGATGACGGCTCGACGGAACAATTCGACGCCGTGATCGCCGCGACGGGCCACCTGTCGGAGCCGCTACACGTGCCGATGTTCCAGAACGATTTTAAGGGCGAGTACCTGCAGGCACATTACTACCGCGAGCCCGAACCCTATGTCGGGAAACGCATCTGCATTGTCGGTGTCGGCAATTCAGCCTGCGACATCTCAGGCGATGTTTGCGCCACCGCCAAGCGTTGCGTGCTGGTCGCTCGCTCGGGCGTGTTGATTCTGCCGAAGCTCTTATTCGGGATGCCATTTACCGACATCACCCGGAAGATTCAGCGCCATTGGATTCCCGCATCCTTGCGGCGGCGCTTCACGCGCTGGCTGACTTATCTAGCGCATGGGGACATCTCCAAGCTCGGCTTCAAACCACTCGTCGACAAACGAGCGCATGTCACCAGCAACGGCACAATCATCACCGACGTCGCCTATAGCCGGATTGAAGTAAAACACGGCATCGAGAAGATCGAGGGCAAGATCATCCATTTCGTCGACGGCTCGTCGGATGAATTCGATGTACTGATCGCGGCGACCGGATACCTGATCGATCTGCCGTTTATCTCTCGTGAGGTCGTACCCTTGGCGAACAACAAGCTCGACCTCTACAAACGCATGACACGGCCCGATTGGCCCGGCCTCTACTTAATGGGCTTCTTCAATCTCGATTCCGCATTGAACATGGTCTACGAGCATCAGGCACGTTGGGTGCGCGACATCGAATTGGGCGAGGCTAAGATGCCCACCGCCGCGGAAATGGAAGCGGACATCAAGCGCAAGGACGATTGGGTGAAACAGAACTACAATGATTCGCCGCGCCACACGATCGAGGAAGAGCATGTGCCGTATATTCAGGAGCTGAAGAAATCTCTGAAGGCGATGCGCCGGGCGGCTGGGAATTAACCGGCTACCTACGAAACCTCATCCTGAGGAGCCCGCTAAGCGGGCATCTCGAAGGGCGCCGCCAACCGATCAAAGCGCGTTGTAACCGCCATCCACAAGCAGGTCGTCGCCGGTCATGAAGGAGGATTCGTCGGACGCCAGGAACAGCGCTGCGTTCGCGATCTCCGTCGGCAGGCCGACACGTCCCATCAGGGTGAGCGCACCGGATTCTTGTTGCGCCGCCTCCTCGCTGCCGGAACGCTCGAAGATGCGCTCCGTGCCGATCGGTCCCGGAGAGAGCGAGTTGACGCGGATGTTATCCCCCACATGATCCGCCGCCATGCTGCGCGCCATCTGGATGAGCCCGCCCTTGACCGCGCAATAGTCACTTCGCATCGGTTTGCCGACACTACCGAGCTGCGACGCCACATGAATGATCGAGCCGCCGCCGGAAGCCCGCATAGCCGGAATCGCGTATTTGCTCATCAGCATGGGGCCCGTGAGGTTCACGTCGATGGCGCGCCGCCACTCCGCGATATCGACTTCCTCGACTGTATTCTTGCCAATGAAATAAGCGGCGTTGTTCATCAAGACATTGAGCTTTCCGAATTCATCGAGCGCGCGCTTCACAACCGCCTCGCAAGACGCGGCATCCGAGACATCGCAGCGCTGACCGACAACATTGCCGCCGCCCGCCGAGATCTCTGCGGCGGTCTTCTCAATGCCGTCGCCGTCAATATCGGCAAGAACGAGCGAGGCGCCCTCAGCGCTGAACCGCTCCGCCGTCGCACGGCCGATGCCCCGCACCGCACCGGTGATAATGCCAACTTTCCCTTCGAGACGTTTCATACCCGTTCTTCCTTTTCTTGATGAGCCGCTTTATGGGCGGCGGTCTGTTCGACGTATCCTTCGCGGTAGCGCCGATAGGCCGCTTCATGATGCCTGGCGTTTTCCGATACCTCGTGTTCGCGCGGGTCCGGCTCGATCTCAAAATTCCCGTACCGGTCAGTACCCCGCGCGAAACTCGCCCCCATGCGATAGCTGCCGACATGGCAAACATGTGCAGGGATATAGCTGATTCCGAATCCGATGCGGCGATCATCCGACCGGTTTGGCTCCGAACTGTGAATCACCATCGTGTGGTGGAACGAGAACTGACCGGCCTTTAACGGTGCGCTCTTTACGTTGGTGTCGTCAAAACTCTCGGCGATGGCCTGGCTGCCATGATTGACGCTGCCCGCCACTGTTTGCGGTGCATGATAGAGCTGCCCGAAATTTGAACTGCCGACAACGAAATTCATACAGCCGGCTTCCTCTGAGGCGTCCGATAAGGCAATCCAGGCCGTGACATGTTCGTAGGGCTGCATTCCAAAATATGTCGCGTCCTGATGCCAAGCGGTGATCTGTTCGGTGCCGGGATTCTTGATGAAGAACGTGGCATTGAAGATCAGAATATCCGGGCCGATTAAATCCTCAACCGCATCCAACACGCACGGAATGCGGACCAGGTCCGCGGCCCAAGATTCGCGGACGTGAACCTTGCGGTACTGCCAGGGCTCCAATGGTGCCCCGCCCTGTTCCCGCTCATACGCTTCCAGACAATCGCGATAGTGGCGCGCTTCCTGCGTCGTCAGCGCTTCAAACGGAGCGAGAAAATTCTTCCGCCGGTATTGCGCCACCTGTTCATCGGTCAGGATATTCGGCATTGTTACCTCCGGATTAAGCTGTAGAGCGAACCAGGCCGTCTTCCAGGGGAGAACAGCTCTACTTCGCGCATTCGCGGCGGCAGGCATAGGCCATTAGGACACTCGCCAATATGACATAAACCGCACCGGCGACACCCATTCCCGCAAGCGATACTTCAGCATCAAGTCCGAGCCCCAACAAGGGTGGCGCCAGAGCAGAGCCAAAGACGCTGACGGTCGCCGCGAAACTTCGGATAGCACCGATATGCCGCGTCCCATAGACGTCGGCGAGCAATAGCGGCACGCAGGTCACCATCAGCCCCGAGGTCATTCCGAAACACCCCAAATAGACCCATGCCCAGATGAAATGATCGAAATATCCAACGACAAGGACACCCGCCGCGAGGGGCACCAAGGCGAAGGGCATCAAACGCACCGCACCTATCCGATCCGCGAGATCGCCCGCATACATCGAAAACATCACCGTTGTGAGCGCAAAGACGGCGTATCCCCCAGTCACCCATTCCGCCGACCATCCCTTCATGTCGGCGATCGTCAATTGATGAAAATTCATCGCGGTCTCAAGCAGCGCCGGAGCCATCAAGGCGGGCAGCATCAGAAAGAAAAACGGATCGCGAAGCATATGACCTAACCGCCGGTCGGATACAGGTGCGCTTTCGCCCACCTTGGATATCTCCGCTTGATCCGGAGTGTCATGCCGTCGTGGCAACAGCCAAATGATGAGCGGGATCATCAGTAATCCCGCGACCGCGCAAACCGCGTAGGTCGAACGCCATCCAATCGCCCCAATAACTGCGACCGCCAGGACCGGCAGAAACGCCCTTCCAGCCGGAAACCCAAGGATAGCGATAGCAACTGCCTTTCCCCGGTCGCGCTCGAAAAATTTCACCATACCGGTGACCGCCGTGTGCTGACAAAGGCCTTGGCCAAACTGGCGTAACAGAAAGATCATGACGATCAGCGTCCATGCCGCCGGCGCCAGCGACATGGCGAAACACGCCCCCGCCATCCCAATCGCGACAATGATCGCGTAGGTGCGCACCGGCATTCGATCTATAAGACGGCCGGAAAACGGCAGCAGCGCCGCCGAGGCTAAGGTCCCGATCATATAGATCGAGCCCCATTCGGTATGGCTCAGGCCGAACTCCACTTCGATACTGGGGCTAAAGACGCCAACGAAATAGGTCTGGCCGAAGCTCGACCCGAAAGCCATCAAGAACCCGAAACCCAACATACGGCGATTTCGATAGGCAAAACTCAAGTAGCCGGTGCGAGTTGGTCCGCCGTCGCTCATGCCCGCGACCGAACACGGAAGATCATCAGGAGACTAGATGCGACGAAATAGGCGACGGACACGAGTGTCATGGTCAGGATCGACACATCAAGATCGAGCGCGAATCCGAGTGCCGGAGGCCCAAGCGCCGAAGCGAAAACGCTTAGGGTGGCAACGAAACTGCGAATCGCGCCGATATGCTGCGTGCCATAAAGCTCGGAAAGAAACACGGGTATCAGTGTCGCCTTTATGCCTGAGCCGATACCGTAAAGCCCAAGATATACCCACGCCCAAGCAGCGTGATCTAAGAACCCTAAAATCAATGTGCCGATGATGTACGGTGTGAGTGAATAAACATAGAGCCGCACCGCACCGATCTTGTCGACCAATGTTCCGATCCACATCGATGCCATGATCGTCGTCCCGGCATAGACGGCGTAACCAGTCGTTACCCATTCGGCGGACCACGACTTCAGCGCGGCAATCGGCAATAAATGGAAACTGAGCGCGGTATCGAAAAACGACGGCGCCAGTATAGCCGGCAAAAACAGATAGAAAACCGGATCGCGCAGCACCTGGCGTAACGATCGATCTTCCCGATGCGTCGTCGGCCGCTCCGTTTTGCTTTCTGTGCTTGGCACTTCCAATGCCATGGCGGTTTCCCGGCGCGCGTGGCTTGTCAACAACCAGGCCACAGATGGCGTCAGCACCACCAGAACCAGCACGGCGCACACGGCATATGTCTCTCGCCATCCAATCGCCGCGATGAGCGCGACGGTAGCGACCGGCAATAACGCTCGCCCCATGGGAAAGCCCAATGTGGCAAGCGCCACCGCCTTGCCCCGATCACGACGAAAATATTTCACCATGCCAGTGACGGCGGTATGGCTAGCGAGGCCTTGTCCGGCCTGACGCAGCATGAAAATCATCGGAATGAGGAACCACGCCGTTGGCGAGAACGCTGCCGCTGCGCAGGCGACCGCGAGAAACCCGCAGACCAATAAGGCATAGGTGCGCAGTTCCAGATGGTCGATCCATCGTCCGGTAAACGTGAGGGTCGCCGCCGACATCAAGGTGCCGGCCATATAGATCGAACCCCACTGGCTGTGACTGAGCCCGAAGCTGGCTTCGATGCTCGGCGTGAAAATGCCGATGAAGAAAGTTTGACCGAAGCTCGACCCGAGCGCCATCAAGAAACCGAAAGCGAGTAAGCGCCGGTTCCGCAGCGCGAATTGGATATAACCGATGTTGGAGGAACTGCTCATGGAGCGGGCTATTTAGCACAAGCTCGGCGGCGAAACAGCTTTCGCGTTTGCGGTGGGTCACATGAAAATGGAACCTAAATTGTCTAACCGACGTGAAAGTTCAGACCCGCCGTCATTCCTGCGTAGGCGGGAATAACGTATATGGTAATAGGTTCACTTGATCAGGAGACTACTACGATGACCGCCATCGCATTCGATATTCCAGAAGACATCTTGGCGATGCGGGAAGGGTTGCGCGCCTTCGCCGAGGCAGAGGTTCTGCCGCGCCATGAAGCGAACCATGATTTTTTCGAAGACCAACGCCAACTCTATAACGAAGACGGGCGGTTCTCCGACAAATTGTTGACCTTGATCGGTGAAGTCCGCCGGGCGGCGTCCAAGGCAGGCTATTACCAGATGTGCGTGCCCGAAGAATTGGGCGGAGGCGGCATGGGACATCTCGCCTATTTCGTCGGGTTCGAGGAATTGTTCCGCACTTGCGGACCACAGAATTGGCTCATGCTGTATGCGGTCAGCCACTGGGCTTTCGGGCCGAGCCGGATGCTGGAGAAAGTCACCGATCAGGCCCGTGCGGAAATCTTAGCGCCGATGATGGCCGGCGAAAAATCCATGTGCTTTGGATTGTCGGAGCCGGGAGCCGGGTCAGACGCCTCACAAATTAAAACACGGGCGGTGCCGGATGGCGACGGATGGCGAATCACCGGTCGCAAGATTTGGACCTCAAATTCACCGGTCGCCGATTACTGCGTCGTCTTCGCCGTCACTGACCCAGAGACACGGGGCGGTATTTCCGCATTCCTGGTCCCGACCAGTGCGCCCGGTTTCCAGGTGCAGCGCATCGTCAAAATGTTCGGTCATATCGGCGGTGACGAAGCGGAATTGACGCTGGACGATATCTATGTGGAGCCCTGGCAATTGGTCGGCGATCTGCACAAGGGATTCTCGGCGGCGCTCTACGGCGTATCCCTCGGACGGATATACAATTCCGCCCGCGCCGTCGGCTACGGCCGCTGGGCGTTAGAACAGGCGCTCGAATACGCCAGTGTCCG
>JABJCS010000144.1 GCA_018665505.1 Alphaproteobacteria bacterium | reverse complement strand
GGGAATTCCCCTCCGCGGCGGCCTTGCGCGATTCGTCGATCGCGATGCCCATGAAGTGGTCGTGATCGGCGGTCATTTGAAGACTCCCTAATGCGGATGCGCTGAGGAACGTGTGGAACTCATAAATATCATGGCGCGCGATGTCGCTAAATCCGGCTTCAGTCAATTCATCCCGTAGCCGCGCTTCGGGCACCCGCCGTCCGACCGGGGGACTCTTGCCGTTATCTTCATCCTTCCAGTCGACGATCGCGATGGTGCCGCCGGGTTTTAAGACCCGCTTGCATGCCGCCAGTAACGGGGCTGGCTCATCGACTTCGTGATGCACTTGCGCCATGACGATGATATCCGCGCTGGCGTCCGGCAGCGGCAGCATACCAGGTTCCATGTGTGCGACCTCGAGGTTACCGAGGCGCATCTCGCAGCAAGGAGACCATGCCTTCCAGGATATCGCAGCCGATGACCTTGCTATCCGGATACCGGCGGGCGAACGGCAGGCTGACGAAACCAACCCCGACGCCGATATCGACAAGTGTCGATCGCGGTGCGGGATCGAGTGTGTCCCAGATGCGGTCCGGATCGAAATATTCAAGGCGCTCGGGACTGCGTAACCGCTCGATCCGGGCTGGGTCCATGCCGTATTGATCAGCCATTAGGATGCCCAGGTGTGTTTTAATTTATAGCTTTCGGCGAAATCCGTGATCTTGTCGTCGAACTCTAGCGTAAGACCAATATCGTCCAGGCCGTTCATCAGGCGGTGTTTGTCGAAAGCATTAATTTCAAAAGAATAGGTCGTCTGATCCGGGCCGGTGACACTTTGCGAGTCGAGATCAATGGCGATTTCTGCCCCGGGGCTCTCTCGCAACTGACGGCGCAAATCCTCGCAGACTTCCGCGGAGAGGCGGATTGGCAGCACACCGTTTTTGATGCAATTGGAAAAGTGAATATCGGCGATGCTGGGGGCAATAACCGACCGCACGCCGTTTGCCGCCAGTGCGGTGACCGCGTTCTCCCGTGATGACCCGCAGCCCCAGTTCACGTCGGCTACGAAAATATTCCCGTTACGATATGGTTCCTTATTGTAGACGAAATCCTTTTCCGATCCGTCTCCATTGAAGCGTAAGTCATGAAAAAGGAAGCTGGCGTATTCCGGGTCATTACTACCGCGGCGCAGGAATCGCGCCGGGATGATCTGGTCGGTGTCGCAATTCGCGATATCGATGGGCACGGCGATGGCGGCGAAGGTCTTGAAGGGTTCCATGATCACGAGTCCTCCATGAGTTTGCGGACATCGGTGAAATGTCCTGTGACGGATGCCGCCGTGGCCATAGCCGGGCTGACAAGATGGGTGCGGCTGCCGAGGCCCTGGCGGCCACGGAAATTACGATTGCTGGTGGAGGCCGAACGCTCGCCCGGCTCCAGCATGTCACCGTTCATCGCGACGCACATGGAGCAACCGGGTTCACGCCATTCCATACCCGCTTCGATGAAAATCTTGTCGAGACCTTCCGCTTCGGCTTGGTTCTTCACCAAACCCGAGCCCGGCACGATCAGAGTTCGGACCTGGGCTTGGCGGCCTTTCGCGACCGCGGCAGCGGCACGCATATCTTCGATTCGGCTGTTGGTACAGGCGCCGACGAAGACAGTGTTTACCTTGATGTCAGAAATTGCCTGGCCTGGTTTCAAATCCATGTAGTCGAGGGCAGCTTCGATTTCGGCGCGCAGCATCGGGTCGGTTTCTTGCGCCGGGTCCGGGATTGCCTCTGTCACCGGCAACGCCCATTGCGGTGAGTTGCCCCAGGTTACCATGGGTGCGATGGCGTCGCCGTCGACGGTGACCTCTTTGTCGAACACGGCATCATCGTCCGATGGCAGGGAGCGCCAGTAGTCGACTGCCTTGTCCCACTCCGCTTGCGTCAGCTTTGGACAGAATTTCCTACTAAAAGTGTCCGCCAGCCAATTGGAGTGCGTATCCATCCATTCCACTGTCTCAGATGAAAAGCTGAACCT
>JABJCS010000143.1 GCA_018665505.1 Alphaproteobacteria bacterium | reverse complement strand
GAAGAGGGCGAATGGAGTGAGCATGGCTGCGATCTGATTGAGTTCAGAATTGCAACAAATCCAGGTTCCTTGCCCGGTCCACTGGCCAAGATCGCGTCCGGTGGTGAGTTGGCGCGATTTATGTTGGCGTTGAAGATCGCGTTGGTCGGTGTCGGAACGGCAGGAACCCTTATCTTTGACGAAGTAGATTCTGGCGTCGGTGGTGCAACGGCTGACGCGGTCGGCGAGCGGCTGGAGCGGCTTGGCGCGGAAAAACAGGTACTGGTCGTGACGCACTCTCCGCAAGTCGCTGCACGCGGCGACGATCATCTGAAGGTGGAAAAACAAAGCGATGCGGTGTCGGCGGCGACAATCGTCTCACGCCTGGAATCGGGCGAACGCCGCGAGGAAGTAGCACGTATGCTTTCCGGGCAATCGATAACCGACGAAGCGCGGGGGGCGGCTGATCGCCTGATGCGAAGAGAGAACGCATGAGCGAGAAATCCGTCGCGGAGTTGACCGAGGCCGAGGCCCGCAAGGAGCTGGCGCGCCTCGCCATGGATATCAGATATCACGACGCGCGCTACTATCAGGACGACGCACCGGAAATATCCGACGGGGATTATGACGCCTTGCGGCTACGCAACGCCGCGATTGAAGAGCGGTTTCCGGAATTACGGCGCAAGGACAGCCCGAGCCTGAAAGTCGGCGCCGCGCCGTCCGGTGGATTTTCGAAGGTCAAGCACGCACGGCCGATGCTGTCTCTCGGCAATGCCTTCAATGATGATGACGTGCGTGAATTCGTGGCACGTGCACGCAGGTTTCTGGGTTTAGAAGAAGATGTCGAAGTGGCGTTGGTTGCGGAGCCGAAGATCGACGGGTTATCGGCTTCGCTGCGTTATGAAGACGGGCGTTTCATTGTTGGAGCGACACGCGGCGACGGTTCCGAGGGCGAGGATATCACGCGCAATCTCCGCACTTTGAAGGACATTCCGGCGCAAATTGAGGGTGCGCCGGCGGTGCTGGAAGTTCGCGGCGAAGTCTATATGTCACGGGATGATTTTTTTGCTCTGAACACCCGCCAGGAAGAAAAGGACGCCAAGCCTTTCGCTAATCCGCGGAACGCGGCGGCGGGCAGCCTTCGTCAGTTGGATCCGTCGATCACGGCGGCGCGACCATTGAAGTTCTTCGCCTATAGTTGGGGGGAGATCAGCGCGCCGTTTGCGGAAACACAGTTCGCTGCGCTTGAAGCCTTCGAGAAGTGGGGTTTTTCGATCAACCCGCACTCCCGGGTGTGCCGCACGGTCGAGGAAGCCTTGGCGGTGCACGCCGATGTTTTGGCACAGCGGGCGGAGCTTCCCTACGATATCGACGGCATCGTCTATAAGATCGACCGATTGGATTGGCAGGAACGCCTCGGCATGGTGAGCCGTGCGCCGCGTTGGGCCATCGCGCATAAGTTCCCGGCCGAGCAGGCGGTCACGATCCTCGAGGATATCGTCATCCAGGTCGGCCGCACTGGGGCGTTAACGCCGGTGGCTCATTTGAAACCGATTACGGTCGGTGGTGTGGTGGTCAGCCGGGCGACGCTGCACAACGAAGACGAAATTGCTCGCCTCGGCGTGCGGATCGGTGATCATGTCGTCATCCAGCGTGCCGGGGACGTTATCCCGCAGATCGTCGAGACCTTAACCGATATGCGCCGCGCCGATGCGGCATTAAAAACTTTCGAGATCCTGGATCATTGCCCTGTCTGCGGCAGCCGCGCGGTGCGCGAGGAAGGCGAGGTCGTGCGGCGATGCACCGGTGGTCTCATCTGCCCAGCCCAAGCGGTTGAGCGAATGAAGCATTTTGTCAGCCGCAACGCTTTCGATATCGAAGGTCTGGGCGCGAAACATATCATCACCTTCATTGAAGATGGATTGATCAAGAACCCCGGTGATATCTTCCGGCTACAAGAGCGACGAGATGCTTTAGAGACCCGTGAAGGCTGGGGCCCGCAATCGGCGGATAACCTATTGCTGGCCATCGAAGAGCGGCGGCGGATATCGCTCGACCGGTTCATCTATGCCCTGGGTATCCGACAGATAGGTCAAGCAACGGCGCGTCTTTTGGCGAAGCAATATGGCAGCCTCTCGGCTTGGCGCGCGGCGATGGGCAAAGCCGCCGAAGAGCGCGTGGCAAATGCTCAGGAGATGAAGAAGCCGGAACTGGTCGGTGAGGTCTTTGCCGAACTCTGTAATATCGATCAGATCGGCATCAATGTTGCGGATGACTTGGTCGCATTTTTCGCGGAAGCCCATAACCGCGACGTTTTGGAAGATCTAGCGGATGTCCTTGATGTCGAGGATTTTGTTATCGACGATATCTCGGAATCGCCGGTCGCGGGCAAGACGGTCGTCTTCACCGGAACGCTGGAGACGATGACCCGCAGTGAAGCCAAGGCGCGGGCCGAAGCGTTGGGCGCGAAGGTTGCCGGATCGGTTTCCAAGAAGACCGATTACGTGGTCGCTGGGCCGGGTGCGGGTTCGAAAGCGAAGAAAGCCGAAGAACTCGAAGTGAAGATCCTCACCGAGGACGAATGGAACGCGTTCGTCGGCGCGACTTAAGGACTGGGTAGTCCGGTAATCGCACTTCCTTGGCGATTAGATTTTCCGCGTAGCCGTCTCAAGCCATACCTTTTCGTCATCCGACAAGCCTTCTTGCATGATGTCTCGGACGCGGGCGTGATAGGCGTTGAGCCAGTCGACCTCGGACGCTGTCATCAGCGATGTATCGACCAAATTCAGATCGATAGGCGCTAAAGTCAGGGTCTCGAATTCCAGGGTTGGACGTTCGGCCCCTTCCAGCTCGGTGCAAGGACGCACGACCACTAGATTTTCGATCCGAATTCCAAAGGAGTCGGCTTTGTAGTAGCCGGGCTCGTTAGAGACGACCATGCCGGGCTTCAGCGCCACGCCGCCACCGCCTTTCGAGATACGGTGCGGTCCTTCGTGTACGCCGAGATAGCTACCTACGCCATGGCCGGTGCCGTGGTCGAAATCCAGCCCCGCCTGCCAGAGCGATGCCCGCGCCAATGTATCCAGCTGCCCGCCGGTGGTGCCCTCCGGAAAACGTGCGGTCGCGATGGCGATGTGACCTTTGAGGACCCGGGTGAAGCGGTCCTTCATCTCCGCGCTCGGCGTGCCGACGGCGACGGTTCGGGTCACGTCCGTTGTGCCATCGAGATACTGGGCGCCCGAATCCACGAGATAGAGTTCGCCTTGCCCGATTTCCCGGTTGGTCTCCGCCGTGGCGTTGTAGTGGACGACGGCGCCGTTCGGTCCGCCTGAGGAAATGGTGGGAAAGCTCAAATCACGCAGAGCGCCGGTTTCGGATCGGAACGCCCGTAGGCGGTCGGACGCGGCGATCTCGGTCAAACCGCCGCTGGGAGCGGTATCCGCGAACCAGCTCAAGAACCGCGTTAGTGCCTTGCCATCGCGGGTATGGGCGGCACGGGTGCCGGCGATTTCGACCTCGTTTTTGAGCGCCTTCGGGAGCGTGCAAGGATCCTCGCTGCGCACGATCTCGGCACCTTCGAGCCGGTCGAACACATAGGCCGCGACCGTTGCCGGATCTGCTTTTACCCTGGCTGATTTTGCCGCCAGTGCCTCGAGAGTCTCTCCGAAAGAGGCGAGTGGTTGTACCGCCACCGCATTGCCCAAGGTTTCGGTCAGGCCCGGCGATAGCTTCCGTTGATCGACAAACCAATCGACCGAGCCGTTGTCGTGAAGCACCGCATAAGACAGCGGAAGTGGTGTGTGTTGGACGTCACTACCGCGCACGTTCAACAACCAGGCAATCGAATCCGGAAGTGTCAGGATGGCGGCATCGACACCGTCCTCGGTCAGGGATTCGGCAAGCTTCTGCCGCTTGTCGGCGGAAGATTTACCCGCATAGCTGATGTCATGGGGGACGATGGGCGAAATCGGTGCCGCCGGTTGATCGTCCCACACCGCGTCGAGGGGATTGTGGGTGACGGCAACTAATTCGCCGCCCGCCTTCTTGGCGGCCTTGGCGTATTTGTCGATCGAGCTTTGTGCGTGCAGCCAGGGATCGTAGCCGAGCCGCCCGCCATCCGGGAGTGTTGCGGAAATCCATTTATCTGCGGGAGAGTCGATTAAGTGATGCGGCTCGAACGTCTCGGTGATGGTTTGTTGGCGAACTTGCAGCGTATAGCGCCCGTCGATGAAGATGGCGGCGGCGTCTTTTAAGACGATGGCGAGACCGGCTGAGCCGGAAAAACCTGTCAACCAACGCAATCGCTCGGCGCGTGGAGCGACGAATTCGCCTTGATGCTCGTCCGTGCGCGGCACGATGAACCCGTCCAAGCCGTCCTTCGCGAGTTGTTCGCGCAGCTTGTTGACGCGGTCCGTGCTCGGACGAACACCGAAATCGACTTGCTTCTCGCCGGCGATTTGATCGCGGAGGGCCGAGAGTTGTTCGCGAACGGTATCGTTGAGATGAGGCGTGACGAGTTGCATCCACGCGTCATCCGCCGATGATGCGCCGACGACACCTGCGATCAGGGCGCGGACAGCCGCTATATTGCCGTCGGCACCGATGGCCGACAAGTGTACGGAGAGTGCTTCATCGCCTGCATAGTCCATGTTTGCCGCCATTTTCCGTTAAGTCCCTAGACACCCGTGAAGGGCGTAAAGCTAGGGATGCACGTGGGGGACCGCAAGACTAAAGGAAAGCAGGAAAGTTGATGGCAAGCCATGCGTTTCATGCATGGCTGCGATGAGATATTTTCATTCAAAAAATTGCGAGATAAGGCGCAAAATCATGCTTAACGTGCGCGCCGCTTACCTCTTCCCCCCAAAGCGCGTCAGGACAAAGGCCGTCCATCCGTCCGAACCCTCCTTTCGAGCGAGATGGTAGTCTCGACGTTGATAAGCGGCGCGCACGGAATTTTCCTGATTTTCGGTAAATCCCGCAAGTATGAGCGTGCCGCCCGGGCGGAGGACACCTTTGATATCTTGCGCCATGTCGATAATAGGTCGGGCCAAGATATTGGCGACGATCAAGCTGTATGGGCCGTTGCGTTTGACCGCGCCACTTTTCACGCCATTGCTGCGGACCGATCGCACCAAATGAGACGCATTATTGAGCACGGCGTTGCCTCGTGTCGTCGCGACCGAGTCGGGATCGATATCGGCGGCCAGTACCTTTCGGCCCCAGCGGCGTGCCATGGCGAGGGCGAGAATGCCGGACCCACACCCGAGGTCGAGGATGTCACCTACGGGGGGGCGGCGCGACAGCCAATCGAGCGCCAGCAAGCAGCCTTTGGTGGAGCCGTGGGAGCCGGTCCCGAACGCCGGTCCGGCATCGATCGCGAGCGTGGTCGCGGTCGCCGGAACCTCGCCGTCGTAATGCGTGGGATGGACAAAAAAACCACCAGCGATGATCGGTTGAAATGATTTCTGATTCTCTGATACCCAATCGATGTCTGGTAGTGCGGACGCATGGACCGTTGGTTCTGGTATGCCCGCGATCTCGGCGGCGAGGGCAACCGCGCCGACGACCGCCATCTCGTCCGGACGGTCGACACAGAACGCTTCCATCCGCCAAATGCTCTGGTCGCTGGTCTCGAAGCTTGAAGTTGCGACAGCAATCGGACTGAAAGCTTGGTCAAAAATATCGACGGCTTCTTTCGGGACTTCGACGACCAGCGTCCATCCGGAAATTCCGGTCATGTCTTCCTCGTTAGTTTCATCAAGGCTTGCCGACGAATTGCGCCATGACCCGTTTGGTCCCGGCATTGTCGAATTCGATGGTCAAATGGTCGCCGTCGACAGCTTCGATCGTGCCCATGCCGAATTTCTGATGGAAGCACCGATCCGCGGGCTCGAAACTATCGGAGCCGCCAGCCGGCACAGCCGTGCCTTCAATCGTTGTCGGTTGATTGCGGCGGCTCTGGAAGCGTTGCCAGCCGGGTCCGCCCACGGTGCTGGTCGCCCAGCCGCCTCCGTCATCGCTCAGGCCACCGAAATTGCCGTACCCGCCATACTCGCCGACCTCGCTGATCATATCGATCTGGTCTTTCGGCAGTTCGTTGATAAATCGCGATGGAGCAGAGTTTTGCCAAAGATTGTGTATGCGCCGGTTGGAGGCGTGGGAGATGTCAATGCGGCGGCGTGCTCGGGTAATGCCGACATAGGCCAAGCGCCGTTCTTCCTCCAGGCCGTCCATGCCGCTTTCGTCGAGCGCGCGTTGATGCGGGAACAATCCTTCCTCCCATCCTGGCAGGAACACGACATCGAATTCCAAGCCCTTCGCGCTGTGCAGCGTCATCAGGTTGACCATTTCCTCCTGACTACGCTCGGCATTCTCCATGACAAGGCTGACATGCTCCATGAAACCGGCTAGTGATTCGAACTCTTCCATGGCTGAGATGAGCTCTTTCAAGTTCTCCAGCCGCCCCGCTGCGTCCGCTTGTTTCTTGATCCGCGCTTGCCATAAATCGGTATATCCCGACTCGTCGAGGATCGTTTCGGCCACTTCCGTGTGGTGCGTATTCTCGGTCATTCGACGCCAGCGTTCGAAATCGTCGATGATGGTGGCAAGCGCGCGCTTCGCCTGCGGGCGTAATTCGTCGGTCGCTAGAATGTCGAG
>JABJCS010000142.1 GCA_018665505.1 Alphaproteobacteria bacterium | reverse complement strand
TGAAGTTCATAATCTTGCCAGGTGCGCGTTGGCGTTCCGCGTCGATACCGATCACGAAGCCCGGATTATCGACTAGAAAAATCACCGGAATGTTGAAGCTGTCGCACATCACCATGAAGCTGCAGCACTTGTCGCAGCCATCCGCATCCAGCGCACCGGCCTTGAAGATCGGATTGTTGGCAATGAAGCCGACGGTCTTGCCGTCGAGACGCGCGAGCGCCGTAGTCGCGGTCTTGCCAAAACGAGACTTCAACTCAAACACACTGCCTTTATCGGCGAGGCGCTCGATGATCTTACGCACGTCGTAGACCTGCGTCCGCTTCTCCGGCAGGACATCCAAGACACTGCGTGCAGCTTCATCCGATCCGGCGGGAACCGGTTTCTCGGGCGGTAATTGCTTCTGATTTTCCGGCAAGTACGACAGAAAATTCTTAATCGCATCCAACGCTTCCTCGTCCGTATCCACCGCGAGGTCGACGAGGCCGGTCGTGTCCGTATGCATTCGCCAACCGCCGAGATCTTCGCCGTCAACCTGTTCACCGATGGCCATGGAAACCAGACGCTCGGAAGATACAGCCATGATGGCACCCTTCCGCATCACGTTGAAGTCCGACAAACATCCGTACCAAGTAGCCGAACCGTACGCCATGCCAAGAATAGCCGAGGCCCAGGGCTGCTCGCGTAACCGCCGGTATTGGGTCGCGTCGGCCGCTAGGATGGTACCCATATTATAGGCACCCATATTGTCCGGGATGCGGGCGCCTGACGATTCCCCGAGAAATACCATTGGGATGCCGCGCTCCAACGCCGTGCGGCGCATCTGCCCGATGCGCTTCATATTGATGACGCTGGAGGACGCACCCTTCACGGTGAAATCGTTTGAGATTACGACCGCTTCACGCTCTTCGATACTGCCGTATCCCGTGATTTTCCCGTCTCCCGGGGACGACTCGCGCTCGGCAGGAATATGCGAGACGGTAAACAGACCGGATTCGACCCAACTACCGGGATCGACCAAATAGTCGATGCGCTCTCTCGCGTTTAACAGCCCGGCGTTCTTGCGACGCGCGAGCCGTTCCGGTCCACCCATCGCCAGGGCCTTGGCGCGGCGCCTCTCGTACTCATCGTACATTTCATCGAAAGCCATCAGCCCGCCCCTTTGTTTTTCGCGCCGCAATAGACAACGCCGTCTGCCTCGAGCGCCGCGATTTCTTCCGGACTCAGGCTCGTGTATTCCTGCAATACCGCCACTGTATCGACGCCCGGCTGGCCGCCTGCCTTGCGGATAACCCCCGGCGTCTCCGACAGGCGCGGCACGACATTCGCCAATTTGACGGTACCGAGATCGTCATCCGGCACTTCAACGATCATCTCTCGCGCGGCGTAGTGCGGGTCGTTAAAGACATCTTCCATCGTGTAAATTCGGGCCGCGGGCACCGCCGCCTCGTCCAGCAGCTTCTCCAGTTCCTCGACGCTATGACGCGCGGTCCACTCGCCGACGATCTCATCAATCTCGTCCTCATGCTCGTTCAGCGCGACCTGATCCGGAAGACGCGGATCGGACAACAAATCCTCTCGCCCCATGGCCCCGGTCAAGCGCCGCCAGGTCGGCATATTACCTGCCGCGATATGAATGTATCGGTCGTCCTTCGTCGGATAATGATTGTTCGGCGTGCTATTCGGAAGACGGCCGCCTTGGCGGCTCGGTACGAAGCCGGTTTTCTCATATGCGGGAACGTAAGGTTCCATATAGCTGAAGGCGCATTCATAGAGCGCGGCATCGATACACTGCCCCTTGCCCGTGGCACGCTTGTGCAGGATCGCCATAGCGACCCCGTACGCTGCATACGTGCCGGTAATTTCGTCAGTCAGGGACACCGCGACCCGAGCTGCCGGACGATCCGGGTCGCCGGTCAAATGCCGCATACCGCTCACTGCTTCGCAAACAACGCCGTAGCCCGGCTTGTGGCTATAAGGACCGGTTTGCCCGAATCCGCTGATCCGAACCATGATCAGGCCGGGATTGATCGCCGAGAGATCTTCATAGCCGAGCCCCCACTTCTCCATCGTGCCTGGCTTGAAGTTCTCAATCAGAACATCAAACTTTCCCACCAAATCCTTGATGAGATCTCTGCCCCGCTCTTCGCGCAAATTAACGGACGCCATCCGTTTGTTACGGAATATGCTGGACGCATAGAGAGATTTTCCCAGATGGCGCTTACCGAATGAACGGACAGGGTCCCCCTCCGGCACTTCGATTTTGACGACATCGGCACCAAAATCCGCCAGCAAACGCGCACAAAAAGGGCCCGCCACCGTGGAGCCGAGCTCCAATACACGTACGCCGTCTAAAGGACCTTCCGCCATTATTTCCGTATTGCCCCCAACTAAAGTGCACATTCGCGAAAACAGCCATCAAGCTCTGAACTAAGCCGAATAACCGAGGCGTCAAAATCGAAATACCTGTTTGCTGTCAGGTTACCGTATGATTAACCTTTTCTAACTTATTCTGGATAATACTGGGGATGGTCCGTATAACCGGATCGGACGGGGATTAGAATCGGCTTAATCGCCGATATCGGAGCATAAAGCATGAGCGACGCAGCGCCGGCGGAAGAAGAAGCGCCCGCTGGACCTGAATTGACGGATGAAGAGCGGCGCGAGTACGAGACGGATATGGATTCGCTCCATGTCCTTCCACTCAGCATCATCCCTTTCGAACTTCAGGGCCTTAAACGGGCCAGAATGATCAAGAACGTCCATCTCGATACCGTTATCGAGATGTTCAAGGACGAAAGCGCCGGCAGTGGTCAAGTGCAGGTCGAGGAAGCAGCTAAGCTATTCGGCATTCCCGAAAAAGAACCACATCCGGATATCATCAAGCTGAAACGCTTGGCGAACCTCAATAGTTTCGATGTCTACACGTTGCGGGTCGAACTGCGGAATGTTGGCGTTAAAGTCAACGATCACGCGCAGCTAAGACTTTCTAAATCCAAGAACGACGAGCTCTCGGAGTATATGCGAGATTTCACCCGTCCCCTGATTTCTCAGGTCTATGCAGATTCCGATACGGGTATCAGTGATGTCAATCAGATCATCGATATGTTCAAGAACCCGGATCGTGGTCAGGCGATGGAAAACTTAAAGAAGCTCGCCACGACCTTGAATGTCGCGTTACCGGAAATACCGCAATTTCTTGAAGATTATGGCGATATCTTTCTCTCCTTGGCTTATTTCAAGAACTGCTTGGATGGTATTGTCCCGGGTATTATGGACTTTATTGAATCCATGGAAGAATTACGTGGAAACTTCCAACTAAAGCATGACCGTAACTTAGTAGAGACATCATTATTTATTGAGAATACTCTAAATAACGTGACAGCATCTATTACGGGAAGATTCGAAAGCTTCCAACGGCATTCGAACGAGATGTGGAGCGATATCAACGCGGAATCCTTCAGCCGGGTGAAACGTCTAATTTCGAGCCACCATTCAACGATCGGCGGCGTACTCTGTGGCCTCGCGGTGAAAATGAGCATCTGGGACGAGCGTTTCTCCGATGGACGTGGCGGCCCGCAAGCTCGCGCCGACTTCGTCCTATCTGAAATGCGTCATGGCATCGAAAAGATCGCGGAAGTCGAAGCATCTGCGCCGAAAGTCTCCGACCGCTAATTTCGATTCAGCGCTTATTCCTCTTTAATTTATAGCAATTGACCAGCTGCGTGCGGGTTACGGCTACACGCGGATTGTTGTTATTTAGTTGACCTGCAATCCGCAATTGCGTTCCAATCGAATGGACGCTGGTGCGTATATTCAATTCCCGACAAGACATGTTGCTGCCGGCGGATAACGAAGAGCCCGTAAAAGCCTCACAATATAGGAAGGGATCAATATGATTTACCGCATGACATCGGTCGCGGCAGCGGCCCTCATCGGCTTTACAATTACGGTGAGTGCTCCTGCACAAGCCGACCAAAAATTCATAACCATCGGCACCGGCGGACAAACAGGTGTCTACTATCAAGTCGGCGGCGCCATCTGCCGCTTGGTCAATCGCGGCACTAAGAAACACAACATCAAGTGCACACATACTACCGGCGGATCGACAAAGAACATCAACGGCATCCGCGCTAAGGATCTGGATATGGGCGTGGCTCAATCCGATTGGCAATATCACGCTTATAACGGAACCGCACCGAAGCAGTTCCCCGACGGCGCCTTCAAGGAATTGCGAGCCGTCTTCTCCGTCCAACCGGAACCTTTCACGGTCGTCGCTCGCGCAGATTCGGGCATCAAGACGTTTGCCGACCTAAAGGGCAAACGGGTGAATGTCGGCAATCCCGGTTCCGGACAACGCGGTACGATGGAAGTCGTCATGGATAAAATGGGCTGGAAGATGGGCGATTTCGCGCTCGCATCCGAGCTCAAATCCTCGGAGCATTCTGAGCTACTCCCCAATCGTTGGACAGATTTCGTCGTAATTTAAGCTACTCTCTGCACCTGCTGATCGGGTTGGTTAGTTTCGATGTTTTGCCAGTAGGCCACGGCGGGAGGTTGTCCGCC
>JABJCS010000141.1 GCA_018665505.1 Alphaproteobacteria bacterium | reverse complement strand
TGACCCCTGACTTCCTGGCTTAGCGCAATCGCCGGTATTCCCAGTAGCGTTGCTTCCATCGCTCCAGCGACTGTGCCGGAATAGGTCACGTCGTCACCCAGGTTCCCACCTCTGTTGATCCCACTCAGCACCAAATCCGGGCGCTTGTCCTTCAAGTACTCTCCCATTGCCAACATCACGCAATCGGTGGGGCTCCCCCCTACGGCATAACGACGGGGAGCTAGCTTCGTCACGCGGACAGCTTTCGAGAGCGACAAAGAATGTCCGGCGCCGCTCTGCTCTTCTTCCGGTGCGAAAACCCAAACGTCCTTAGTAAAACTCTTCGCGATATTTTCCAGAACTTTTAGCCCCGGCGCTCGAATGCCATCATCGTTCACCACAAGAATACGCGCATCAGCCAGATCGAGCGGTGGAGAGAACATCGTCATCAGCCGACCATCGGACTAAGCTTCTCTATACCGCCCATATACGGTCGCAACACATCCGGCACTGTGATCGTCCCATCGGGATTTTGGTAGTTTTCGATGATCGCGATCATCGTTCGCCCGACAGCAAGTCCGGATCCATTCAATGTGTGAACGAATTCAGTCCCCTTCCCTCCATTCGGTCGAAACCTGGCCCGCATTCGGCGGCCCTGAAAATCCCAGCAATTTGAACAACTAGAAATTTCGCGATACCGATCTTGTCCCGGTAACCATACTTCCAGGTCGTAAGTCTTGCGGGCGCCGAAGCCCATATCGCCGGTGCATAACATCATGACGCGATAGGCCAACCCAAGGCGTTTGAGAACTTCCTCGGCGCAATTGGTCATGCGCTCCAACTCTTCGTCGGATCGTTCCGGATGTGTGACACTAACCAGTTCGACCTTTGAGAATTGATGCTGGCGGATCATACCCCGTGTATCTTTCCCGGCCGCTCCTGCTTCCGAGCGAAAACACGGTGTCCAGGCGGTGAATCGCAGCGGTAGATCATCTTCCCGCAAGATGTCACCGGATACGAGGCTTGTGAGCGGGACTTCGGCGGTCGGAATGAGCCAATAGCCGTCATCCGTGTGAAACAGGTCTTCGGCGAATTTCGGCAATTGGCCAGTGCCATAAAGGGTTTCATCCCGAACCAAAGCCGGCGGCACGATTTCCGTATAGCCGAATTCTTCCGTGTGCATATCCAGCATAAAGTTTGCGATAGCGCGTTCCATGCGCGCCAAACCGCCTCTCAAAACCACGAACCGCGCACCCGATAGTTTGGCACCCGCCTCGAAGTCCATTTGACCCAAGGCTTCACCAAGGTCGAAATGTTCTTTAGCTCCGCCCTCAATTTGAGTTTTCTCACCGACAGCACGAACTTCGACATTGTCGTCTTCATTTCGGCCATCCGGAACATCGGCAGCTGCGATATTCGGCAGTTCCTGCAGGATCGCTTGCAAAGCCACGGAATGCTCCCGCTCAGACGTTTCTTCGCCCGATATACCTTCCTTGAGCCCCTGCACCTCTGCCATCAATGCATCGGCATCACCGCCTTCTTTCTTCACCTTGCCGATTTCGCGCGAAAGGGTGTTACGCCGTTCCTGCATCTCCTGGAACATTGTTTGCGCCGCTCTTCTGGCAGCATCAATTTCAAGAATGCGCGCGGACGCCGCTTCCGCACCACGCCGCCCGAGTTCGGCATCGAAAGCTTCCGGGTTTTCGCGGATGTATCTAAGATCGTGCATTTGGACGCTACCTGCTTATCGTTTGCGCGTTTATACGGAAACCCGTCCCCAGCGTCCATTGACGGACCGCTTTATTCCGCTTCCTCAGCCTTATCACCGGACTCCGCAGCGGCTTCCCGCTTCGCCCGCCCCTTTTCAACCAACATGGCGCAATAAATCGAAATCTCGTAGAGGATAATAATAGGTACGGCGAGGCCGATCTGACTGAGCGGATCCGGCGGCGTTAAAATCGCCGCAGCAACGAATGCTACGACGACTGCATACCGTCGTTTTTTCTTCATGCCGTCGCTACTCGCCATACCCGCCCTCGCCAGCAACGTCATGACGACAGGCAGTTCAAAACTAATTCCAAAGGCTAAGATCAACCGCATAACCAAGGACAAGTATTCGTTTACCTTGGGCTCAAGTGCGATGGCCATGGTGCCATCCACACCAGTTTGCTCAAAACCCGCAAAGAACGCCCATGCGACCGGCAAGACCAAGTAGTACACAAACGAACCACCCATAAAGAACAAGATCGGCGTCGCGACCAGGAATGGCATAAACGCATGCTTTTCATGCTTGTAGAGGCCCGGCGCAATAAACATCCACATCTGTATGGCGATCACCGGGAACGCCAGGAAGGCGCCCGCGAAAAATGCGACTTTTATTTCCGTTATGAATTTTTCGTGCAGCGCTGTATAGATTAAACGCCGAGCGTCTTCGCCCTGCCATAGGTCAGCCAATGGTTGGACGAGAAAATTGAAGATGTCTCCCGCGAAATAAAACGCACATAGAAAACACACCAGAAATCCGCCGACGGAGTATATGAGTCGTTGGCGTAATTCGACCAAATGGTCGAGCAGCGGCATTTTCGCATCTTCTGCTTCTTCTTCCATCGGTTAGCCGCTGGTCACGCTTTTTGGTGCGTCAGAATCCGAAACGGGAGTATCGGCCACCTCGTCTTGAATGGTCTGATCGGCGATCGCGGGCGACTCATCCTCTACGCCGGTACTCTCCAGTTCACTTTCGAGTTCGTGCATCGTATTCGTGAGGTCACCGGTCGGATCGATAGTCTCTTCCAGCTCTCGCTCGAGATCGATATCCGCTGCTTTCTCCAAATCTTTCCTGATATCGTCGAGTTCGGTTTCGCGCGCCAATTCGTCGATACCACGTTGAAAGTCGTTTGCCAGACCGCGCACCTTCCGGACACCCGCGACAACGGTCTTCAAGACACGGGGTAACTCTTTTGGTCCGACCACCAGGATGGTGATGACCGCAACGAGAAACAGTTCCTGCCAACCGATATCAAACATATTTCTGTGCCACGTGGAATCGGCCGCGGCCTTGGTACAAGGGTTTAACCGTTTGCCGCGCGATCCTTATTTTCGCTCGACGCCGAATCCATGGGCTTTTTCGCCTCTTCGGATGCGATAGCCTTGTCGGGCTCGGCCTCTCCGTCGGTATCACCGGTACCTTCTTCCTTGATGTTTTTCTTAAAGGATTTCAGCCCTTTACCGAAGTCGCCCATAAGCGTGGAGATTTTTCCCCCACCCCCAAACAAGACCAGCACAACCGCAAGAACGATTAGCCAATGCCAGATACTAAAGGTGCCCATTTTTTGGTCTCCCAGTTACGCTTCCGGGCATTCATACACGCGACGCCCGCAATCACAACCGTCTCGCATACCAGCGAGAAAGGACGGATCGACCAAGCGCGTCTAATCGGCGTCCATTGCCGGAAACACAAAGGCGCGGCTCGGATCGAATTCAATCGAGACGGTTTCATTCTCCGCCGGCAAATAGCGGCCCGGAACGCGGGAATGCAGATGGAATTCTTCCTTCGCATGCTGACAGAGGCAAAGATGTATCAAGCTGGTGCGCCCCAGCATACGTGAGGCTAGGACCTTGCCGCATAAAGCCGAATCCGCTCGCTCCACCCCCACATCAATTGCTTCAGGACGGATAATAATCTCCGCTTTCTGGCCATCGGCAAATGTGGGAGCGGGAAAATCACCAATCGGCGTATTTACGATGCCGTGAGACGCCGTGCCATAGACCTTATTCACTTCACCAAAAAATTCCGCGACAAAGGCGTCCATCGGCCGCATATACAGTTCGTCGGGTTTATCAAATTGGACCAAACGTCCGTCCCGCATCACGCCGATCCGGTCCGCCATGAACATCGCCTCTTCCGCATCGTGCGTTACCAAAAGCGCGGCCGTGCCGCTTTCCTTCAGTATATGCAGGCTCTCGTCCCGCACTTGATCGCGTAGCCGGGCATCCAAACCGGAAAAAGGTTCATCCAATAGGATAACCGGTGGGCGTGGCGCCATCGCTCGTGCCAGTGCCACTCGCTGTTGTTGGCCTCCCGACAGAGTATGCGGATAGCGCGCCGTCGCCCATTTCATACCGACCTGCTCGAGTACCGTCACGGCGCGAATATTCTTCTCGCCCGCTGAAAGACTGCTCAGGCCGAATTCAACATTCTGTAATACTGTTAGATGTGGGAACAGCGCATAATCCTGAAACACGAGGCCGACGCCACGCTGCTCCGGCGGCACTGCCGTACCGGTATCAGCGACAACCGCTCCGCCGACTGAGACTTCGCCCTGTTGTAGAGTCTCCAACCCCGCCGCCACGCGCAAAGCCGTTGTTTTGCCGCAACCGGATGGTCCCAAAAGACAGACAACCTCGCCCGCATGAACGTCGATATTGAAATCATCGACGGCGACGGTATCGCCATATACATGGCGAATATTCTTCAATTTAAGTGCGATTGCGTCCGGCATTGGCTGATTTCAGCTATTGGGTTCTTCAGCAAGGTACATTCTAAGAATGATTTTCAATAGCAAACAAGCAAGTCCGGCAAATCAATTCGCTTGCGCATCTTCCGAAACTTCCTCGGATTCTTCTTCGGGAGCATCCTCAAACTCGGCATCAATAGCCGCGATATCGATTTCTTCCTCTTCATCATCTTCGTCTTTTTCGTCCTGATCGGAACCATCTTCACCAATCCCTAACTGTTCCGCCAGCGGTCCAAAGCCACGGCGCCGGTCCAACAAT
>JABJCS010000140.1 GCA_018665505.1 Alphaproteobacteria bacterium | reverse complement strand
CAGCCGGTGACGAGCTGGTACACATCATCGCCGGCACCACTGAATTCGATATTATTGTGGATGACGAGATTAAAACTTTCGAACTCGCCGCCGGTAATCTGCTGATCGTGCCGAAAGCATGCTGGCATCGTTTTCGCTCGCAAGACGGCGTGACGGTGATGACCGCGACACCCAAGGGCGAAGAGCCACACATGTTTGTGGATGACCCAAGGGGTATCTAGACGCCTGACTCACCTCCTGGGCAGAATGGCTCGAATGCGTATAGCTATACATCCCGGACAGGGCTGCATTTTTATTTATGGGCGTCCCCCATAGCGACTGCCGCAGAATGCTTTGTTCTTGCATCCATGGACGGTCGGACGAGGATCGAGGCGACGATCATTGGAAGACGTTCAAAGACCGCATGGCGACGGCGGCCGTTATTACTCCGCTCTGCCTGGTATTTATGATGCTCGACATGTCGGTCATCAATTTCGGATGCAGCTTCAGTAATTTCATCACGTTCGAGTGTAATCGTTGGGGCCAGCTCTGGGACGCCAGCCGGGGACCCTAATACTATTACATCGCCAATGTGCCGAAATTGTTATGTATTTGACTGGCAGGGTCAGCACGGCTGTTTTCAAATACCTACGAACGACGGTATATCCTGTCACCCCTCAGAGTGAGACACATATTTGGGTTCCCACCGTTCATGACCACTTCCGCCTCTAAACTCATCGCCATCGATTGGGGGACAACCAATCGCCGCGGCTACCTGCTCGACGATAAAGGAAACATCAAAGAGAGCCTGGAGGACAACCTCGGCATACTCGCGGTCGGGATTGCCGGGTTCGAAGACGCATTGGAAGCCTTCGTTGCGAATTGGCGTCGTTCGGACGGCTCGCGCCCGCCGGTATTAATGTCCGGAATGATCGGCAGCCGGCAAGGATGGATCGAAGCCCCGTACGCTCTCTGCCCTACCCGCGCGGACAATCTCGCCACGTCGGTCATGCGATTGCCAACGATTGAGGATACCTGGATCGTCCCTGGTGTCTGCCTGAATGGCGAACGGCGCGACGTCATGCGCGGCGAGGAAGTACAAATTTTTGGCGTTCTCACTTTGACCAAACGGGTGTCGGCGACCGTCTGTCTGCCGGGCACCCACAGTAAATGGGCAAGGGTAGAGGAGGACAAGCTGACCGATTTCGCGACGGCGATGACCGGCGAGATGTTTCAAATCATGCGTACGCATTCAATCCTCGGCGCTCTCATGAACGTGGACGCCGCACACGACAACGACTCCTTTCGCCGGGGACTCGATATGTCGAGGACACCTGGTGGACTATTGAATCACATGTTTTCCGTCCGCGCTGACGGTCTATTTGGAGTGATCGACGCAGATCACCAATCATCATATCTCTCGGGATTGTTGATCGGCAGCGAGATTGTAGAGTTGGGAGGCCATTTTCGGAATTCGGACGAACCGGTATTGTTGGTCGGTACGACGGTGTTGGCTCGGATTTACGGCACGGCCTTCGATCACCTGAACATCCCTTATGAAGCCGTCGACGGACAGTCTGCGACGATCAAGGGGCTCGCCGCGATCTGGGCTGCACTCGCGACAAAATAGGCGAAATCTTCGTTGAAGAAGGACGTCTGCGAATCAGTCGTCCTTGATCACATTTGTCAGGAATGTCCCGCGGCCACTCGCAAGCATCTTACCTTCCGGATCATAGACCTCGGCCTCGGCCGTCGAATAGACACGGCCAAGTTTAACGATCCGTGCCTTCGCGATCATATCGCATTTGATCGCCGCGCGGTGATAGTCGACGCGAATGTCGATGGTCGGCACCGCCATCCCCGCCCAGGCCATGATGGCGTAGTCAGCGGCCATGTCGATGATCGTCGCCAAGATGCCTCCATGGGTATAGTGGCGCTCCGGGTGGACCATCATTTCGTCCCGAAACGGGATATGGAAAATCACCTCATCTTCAGTTAAATCCGTGACTTCGACACCGAGCCATTGGTGATAGGGGCCAAGTTTGATGCGCTCGTTCAACTGCGCGAGCGTGGCTTTATGCGCACTCATACGATGTTCCTTACGGCTCGATGATGATCTTGCCGAAGACCTCGCGGTCCTCGATCATACGGATACCCTCGGCACCGTCTTCCAAAGGCAGCACGGTGTCTATCACCGGCAGCATGGAGCCATCTTGGATATAGCTCATCAGATCAATCAGATCCTGTTTGGTCCAACTGTTGGAGCCACAGATTTTTAGCTCGAACGTCCAGATAAAGCGGATGTCGGTCTTAGGATCAAACCCCGCGGTCGCACCACACGTCAGCAGCCGACCACCGCGTTTCATGCATTTAAATGAATTCACCCAAGTATCGCCGCCGGTGAAGTTAACGACGACATCGACACCGCCGTCATAGGTTCGCCGATGCGGCTTGCCATACATCTCGATGACTTGCTTGCGGAAATCAACTTCGTTGTAATTCAGCACATGGTCCGAGCCCAGCGCCGTCAACCGGTCGAGTTTATCTTGGGAGCCTGCGCATGAGACGACTTCCATGCCCATTTTCTTGCCGAGCAAAACGCAGCATGTCCCGACACCACCGGACGCGCCGAGAACCAGCATTTTCTCACCCGCCTTAACATTGCCGTTCTCGAACATCATACGATGTGCGGTCCCGTAAGCGACCGGAAGCGAAGCGGCTTGCGCGAAGCTGACACCATCCGGAATCGGGATGAGTTGATGCGCCCGCACGCGGCAAAGTTCAGCCATGCCGCCGTCCACGGTCTCTCCTTGCAGGCCACCTTCAACACGATTGATCGGATCGACCAAGACCCGATCACCAACACTCCATCCTTCAACTTCGGGGCCGATCTCAGCGACTTCACCGGCGACGTCT
>JABJCS010000139.1 GCA_018665505.1 Alphaproteobacteria bacterium | reverse complement strand
GAAGAGGGGTTTTTGTGCGCCGCGGGCAGATGACAGACGACACCGCGCTTTAAAAGCAATGAAACCCCGACCGGAAGGACGGGGTTTTTGAGTTTCTGATCCCGCTCTTTCGGCGAAACATGAAGGAGTAGGGACAATGCAAGTATTATCGAGACCCATCCAAGGCATTTGGCTGCCGCTGGTGACGCCATTCAAGGACGGCGCGCTGGATACGGGATCGCTCCGCCGGTTGGCCGCCCATTATCGCAACCAGGCGATCGACGGCATGATCCTCGCGGCCACGACCGGGGAGGGGCTGACCTTGGACCCCGTCGAGATCGCCAAGCTCACCGAGACGGTGGCGGAAGTGTTGAAGGGCGATTTGCCAATCTATCTCGGCATTTCGGGAAGCGATACCCGCAAAGTAGTCGCGGTTGTTCGCCAGGCGGGCCAGTTGCCGATCGACGGATATCTCGTGACGTGCCCGTACTATACCCGGCCGAGCCAGGACGGATTGTATCGCCATTTCGAGGCTGTGGGAAACGCCGCGGACCGGTCGGTTCTGATTTACAATATTCCCTATCGGACGGGCGTTAACCTCTCTAACGACACGTTGTTGGGGCTGACTGAAATACCGACGATCTCCGGTCTCAAGGATTGCTGCGCGGATATGGCGCAGAGTTTCGATCTGTTGTTACGCCGCCCGGCGGGCTTTTCAGTGCTCACCGGCGAGGATGCGCAGTTCTATACGGCCCTGGTTCAGGGCGCGGATGGTGGCATTCTGGCGAGTGCCCATATCGAGACCGCTGCCTTCGCGGAGGTGCGCGACCGGTTGCAAGCTGGGAATCAACTCGGGGCTCTGAACGCATGGCGGGCCTTATCCTATATCCCGCAAATCTTGTTCACGGAGCCGAGCCCGTCGCCCATCAAGTACTGGCTGTGGCGGCAAGGATTGATCGATAGTCCGGAAGTCCGATTGCCGATGACCGAGGTCAGCGCCGGTCTCGCATCACGCATCGATGCAGAAGTGGAACGGCGGGCAGCGGCTTAACTGGGAAGCCCGGTCTCCGCATAAACGGTCATGGCGGCGGCATCCATTCCCGCGAGGCCGAGGCGTTCAAGGGTTAATCCATCTTTCCACGGAGTCACGTCGAGCAATGCCGCGACGATGTCGACGAAGCCTCTGTGGAGTGTGGCATTGCACCCAGCGTTCTCGGCCAGCAGAACGAAGGGGACATGGGCGAGCGGCAAGTCAGTGCCCATCCATGTGCGCCAGATGTCAGCGGGAAGATCGCCAACACCGCGATAGAAAGCGGATTGCGCGACTGCTTCCTGCACGTCGGCACCTTCGGCACCGTAAAGTATCCGGATATGGTCGAGGACGGAGCGATATCGCACGCCATAGGCTTCGCAGACCGCTGGACGTTCCGCGTCCAACGCCTCGACGAGTTTCCCGGCATGCGCGGTGTTACCGGTCCCGTAGAAACTGGCGCGCTCGCCCTTTGCTTCCGCCCGGTCGTAGTATCCGACATTGAGCAACGCCATCGCCGGATGAATCAGCAGGTTCATGCTCTCGAGGTTCGTCTCGATCACGTTCCGGCAGGGCTCGACGGATTTTGTGATTGCCGCAAGACGGTCCAACGCAGTTTCGCTGCGATTGGCCGGAAAAGCGGCCAGTGGAAGCGCGCGGCGTATAAATCCGGGCGTGATGTGAGCACCGGTTCTCGCGGCCGCGTGGGTAGGGGTGACACCCTCGGTTACGGTCACACCCGCTTTGTCAGCTTCGCGCAGCATGGCGGCGAGCCGAAAGCCCGGCCAATACCCGTGCATGTTCACATGCAGAACCTGCCCGTTCTCAAGGTGCGGGATGAAATCCGCAGCGCGTGCTTCAAGGTTCAGTTGCACTTCGTCGACCACCACGAGGTCTGCGCCGGCGATAGCCTCTGCCGGATCGTCGGTGATCACGGGGATCGCTGCGAGACCGGTCTTGCCGGAGATGGTCTCGGACGCCGGTTCGCCGACATGAATACCGCCTGCGGCCCGGCAAGCCTCAAGGCATTCGAGCTGATCCGGCCACAACAGGAACCGCACGTCATGCCCTGCCAAGGCCATATCACCGGCGACGGCGGCACCGATATTCATGCCGGTATTGCCGATGACCGCGATTTTAAGAGACATGATTTACTCCGCCGCCGAAGCGGTTGGTTGTTGCAGGCGATCCGCTTTGATCATCTCCGATGCCTTCTCCGCGATCATCAAAGTAGGCGAGTTGGTGTTGCCGCTGGTGATGCTCGGCATGACAGAGGCGTCGACCACGCGCAGGCCACGTAATCCGTGAACACGGAGCCGCCCGTCGACAACCGCCATCGGGTCGTCGCCCATCTTACAGGTGCCGACGGGGTGAAAGATGGTGCTGGAGATATCCCCTGCCGCCTTGACGAGATCCTCCTGGGTTTCCAGTTCCAATCCGGGTTTGAATTCCTGCGGATTGTATTTGGCGAGCGCCGGTTGATTGACGATGTCTCGTGTAAAGCGCACCGCTTGAGCCGCGACCTGCTTGTCCCGCTCCGCCGACAGATAGTTTGGACGGATCGCCGGAGAATCATAAGGATCGCTGCTTTTTAAGCGGATCGTGCCCCGGCTCTCTGGGCGTAGATTACAGACGCTGGCAGTAAAGGCAGGGAAAGTGTGCAACGGCTCGCCGAACTTATCCAGGGTGAGGGGTTGTACATGATATTGGATGTTCGGCGTGTCGTAGGAGGGATCCGACTTCGCGAACGCGCCGAGTTGCGAGGGCGCCATGGTCATGGGGCCGCGCTGGAACAGGAGATACTCGAGCCCAATTCCCATCTTCCCAATCAAGCTGCTGGCGCGCTCGTTCAAGGTCTCCACGCCCTCGACCCGATAGGCGCAGCGGATTTGCAGGTGATCCTGCAGATTTCCACCGACGCCCGGCAACTCATGCTGAACGGCGATACCGTGCTCGCGGAGTGCCTCTCCG
>JABJCS010000138.1 GCA_018665505.1 Alphaproteobacteria bacterium | reverse complement strand
GTTCACGCTCATCGGGATCCAGCCCTCACGACCCGCTGTTTCCAGGGATTCCGAGTATTTATGCAGGCCCGCAACCGCGATCGGCGGATGGGGGTCCTGGTAAGGTCGAATATGATGGTAGAGCGGAATTTGGGGCATCGGCTCGGGCACTTTGAACTGCCAGAATTTGCCGTTGTGTTCGAACGGGTCTTCTTCTGTCCAAAGCCGGGTGATGACGTCGATCGCTTCGCGCATGCGCTCGCGATGTTCGCCTTCCTGATAATTGATATCGAAGAATTGGAAATCCGTCGGCGCACCACCGGCCCCGATGCCGAAATTCAACCGGCCTTTCGAGAGATGGTCGAGATAGGCGATCCGCAAAGCCACCAGCCGAGGGTCGTGCATCGGCAGAAGCACAACGCCCGTACCCACACGGATTTGCTCAGTCTGGGCGAAGACGGTTGCCGCGAATATATCGGTTGCCGGGATCGGCTCCCAGGGAATGGTGTAATGCTCACCCATCCAGCCTTCTGAATAGCCGAGCTTGTCTGCATGGACAAAAGTTTGGATATCGCGGTGATAATTGCCGGTTACGTCGCCGCCGGGCGGACGGAGCGGCATGCTGAACATTCCGTATTTCATGGCTTTGTCTCCCACAGACTTCGGGCGAGAGCGGCTTTGGTGCCGCTTTGGTTCGCTTGGTGTTTCGATTGTAGAGGGTGGGGGGTAAGAGGTGTCAACTCTGTTCAGGGCCGCGAATAATGTTTTACATATGAGAAACGTTGTCCGGCCTCAAAAGACCCCCTATCGTCGCGGAATATCCTGGGGAGAAACGAATGTTGATTGGTAAAAAAGGCGAGGCGAAAAGCGCGATTGAAACCGCGGACTCGTCTTCAATTACGGTGCGGGGCAAAGATCTTTGCAACGAAGTAATGGGCCACGCAACGATGGCCGAGTTCTTCTATTTTCATCTCACAGGACGTGAACCGACCAAGGATCAGGCGTTCTTCCTCGATTTGCTTGTGGTCGCCCTGGCCGAACACGGTCTGACGCCAAGCGTGCAGGCCGCACGTATGACGCTGGCGGCCGCACCTGAGGCGTTTCATGGCGCGGTGGCTGCCGGTATTCTGGGAGTAGGTTCGGTGATCCTCGGGAGCGCAGATGTCGCGGGGGACATGCTCGACGATGCGGCCACCCGAATCGAGAGTGGCGCGTCACCGGAAGACGCAGCTCTTGAAATTGCTCGCGAATATAAGTCAGCGGGCAAGTTTATTCCGAGCTTTGGTCACCCGATTCATCACCCGGTTGATCCCCGCGCAGTGCGTATCCTGGAACTGGCAGATGAGCGCCAGGTCTCAGGCCGGCACGTGAACGCGCTTCGGGCCTTTCCAGCGGCCATTGAGGAAGTCTGGGGCAAACCATTGCCGATGAACCTCCAGGGACCCATGGCGGCCGTTTTGCTCGATCTTGATTTCCCGAAAGCCGCGATCCGCGGGATACCGATTCTGGCGCGCACGATTGGGCTGATTGGTCATCTGAATGAGGAGATTGAGCGGCCCATCGGCTTCCTGCTGGCCCATCATGGCGAAGAAGCCATTGAATATGACGGGGAGTGACGGAATGGAAACGCCTGCACTGTTCGATCCCGAGGCGGAAACCCGCTCGCTCGAAGACCAGAGACTGAAAGACGAGCCGGTTTATCGAAAACAGGTCGAGTACCTGTTCGCGCATTCCGAATTTTATCGTGAGAAACTCGCCGAAGCGGGGTTCAAAACGCCGGAATCTGTTGGCGGATTGGACGATCTGCACCATCTGCCCTTCACGGTGAAGGATGATTTGCGTGCGAGCCAGGCCGAGCATCTGCCGTTGGGCAAACAACTTGCAGCCCCGCTCGAGGACATCGTGCGAATTTATTCGACCAGCGGCACATCGGGCTCCCCGCTATATATCCCGGTGACACTGGGTGATCTGAAACGCTGGATTCACACGTCCAACCGCAGCTATTACGCAGCAGGCATCCGTCCGCATCATCGGGTCGTTACGACCTATAATTCGGGTCCGTTTGCGGCCGGTGCTGTGCATGAATCCATGATCGCATTGGGGGTGCGCATGGTACCGGTCGGCAGCGGAAATACCGACCGCCTGCTGACGGCGCTCGAGCGCTTTCAGGTCCAGGCGATGCCGGGCACCCCGTCCTATTTTCTTTATATCGCCGAAGCCGCACGCGCGCGGGGAATCGATCCGACGGCCTGCGGCCTGGAGACACTCGTCGCTGGAGGCGAGCCGGGGGGCGGCGAACCCACGGTCCGCGCGCAAATCGAGGCTGCCTTTAATGCGAAGGTCCACGAAGTGCTTGGCCTGGGTGAACTCTCGATCTCGATGTTTGGTGAGGGGCCGGAGCAGGACGGGATGAGCTTTCTCGCCCGTGACTATATCCATATGGAGCTGATCGATCCGGTGAGCGAAGAGCCGATCCCCTTCGAAGCCGGGGTCGAAGGCGAGCCGGTCTACACGCATCTCATGCAAGAGGGCGCGCCGTTGCTGCGCTTCCGTTCGCGAGACCGGGTTACGGTGAGTATGGGGCCGGTGGCGAGCGGGCGGACGGGGCCGCGCATCCGTTGCATCGGGCGGACGGACGACATGCTGATTGTGCGCGGGGTGAATGTGTTCCCGAGCGCGATCCGCGAGGTGATCAACGATTTTCAGCCCGATGTCAGCGGCGTCATGATGATCCGTCCTCTCAAGAAAGGCGTCCAGCAATTGCCGCCTCTGCCAATCCAGGTCGAGGTCGCGGAAGGCACGTCGCCGGGAGAGGGGCTCTCCGAGGCCATCGAAAAATCCATCCGATCTAAGCTCGT
>JABJCS010000137.1 GCA_018665505.1 Alphaproteobacteria bacterium | reverse complement strand
GTTGCTGCCGGTCATACCTTCCATACCCACGGCCAGGCCATATGCCTGGAAAGTCGCTAAAAGAACCGTACCGTAGCGAGTATATTGGTTGATCTGCTTACGGCCCGACTCGCCTTCTTTTTTCATCGCTATGAATTTGGGTGAGACCGCGGTCAGCAGCTGCATAATGATGGAGGCCGAGATATACGGCATGATATTCAGGGCGAAAATCGACATCCGCCCCAAGGCGCCACCAGCAAACATGTCCAGCATCCCAATGATGCCGCCCTGCTGCTGTGAAAAAACATCTCTCAAAACTTGAGCGTCGATACCCGGCAACGGAATATAGGTGCCAAGCCGATAGACCACGAGGGCCCCCAGCGTAAACCATATCCGTTTCTTGAGTTCGGTCGCCTTGGAGAATGCGCCGAAATTAAAGTTTGCCGCGAGTTGTTCGGCCGCTGAAGCCATTATCTAGGTTCCCGCCCTATCGCGTCAGTCTTCGCTCTTTTCCGACGCCTCGTTGTCCTCATCGGACGGCGCGGCTTTTGCTTTGGCCTTTGTTTTCTTTGCCGGCTTCTCCGTATCGTCGGATTTTCCGAGCATAACGACCGTGCCGCCCGCCTTTTCAACAAGCTCGACAGCGGCTTTTGACGCGCCGGCGACCTCAATCGTTATCTTGGTATTCAACTCACCATTCGCAAGGAGGCGAACGCCATCGCGCATACGCCGCACAATGCCGGAAGCAAGCAGAGCCTCGCCGTCAATTGTCTTCTTGGCGTCGAGCTTCTTCGCGTCGATCGCCTGCTGTAGGCGACCAACGTTAACTTCAACATAATTCTTGCGGAAAATATTGACGAAGCCACGCTTCGGCACCCGGCGATACAACGGCATTTGGCCGCCTTCGAACCCTTTAATCGTCGCGCCGGCCCGAGACTTTTGCCCCTTATGCCCACGTCCCGCCGTTTTGCCTTTTCCGGAACCAATACCGCGTCCAAGCCGCTTAGAGTTGTGGCGAGCGCCCTTATTGTCCGACAATTCGTGCAGTTTCATGCTTCTATTCTCCGAGGGACGTCTAGCGACGTCCCAAATCAATCTTCGACGCGAACGAGGTGCTTGACCTTATCGATCATGCCACGCACCGAAGGCGTATCTTCCAATTCCCGCGTCCGGTGCATCTTGTTCAATCCGAGACCAACCAACGTCGCGCGTTGATCTTGCTGGCGCCGGATTGGGCTGCCGGTTTGAGTTACCCGAAGTGTCTTTTTACTAGCCATCGGCCTGTTCCTTCGCCTTGCCATTCGCGTCATCGCGACGGCCGACAATATCCCCGACCTTTTTGCCGCGCTTGGCCGCGATCTGACGCGGAGACACGCAGGAAGCAAGGGCCTGGAACGTTGCCTTGACCATATTGTGCGCATTCGACGTGCCGATGGATTTGGCAACGACGTCTTGTACACCGAGAGCCTCGAAAACAGCGCGCATTGGACCGCCGGCAATAATACCCGTACCTGGAGGCGCATTGCGCAACGACACCCGACCGGCGCCATAGCGACCGTTGATATCGTGATGCAAGGTGCGCCCTTCGCGGAGCGGCACCCGGATCATATCCTTGCGCGCCTTATCTGTGGCTTTACGGATGGCTTCAGGCACCTCACGGGCCTTACCCAAACCGTAACCTACCCGCCCGTTACCGTCTCCTACGACGACAATCGCCGAGAAACCGAAGCGGCGTCCACCCTTGACGACCTTGGCGACACGGTTGATGGCCACCAGCTTCTCGACGAGATCCGGTCCGTCGTCACGCCGATCACGGCCGCCGCGCTCACTTTGCATTCGCGCCATTACTTCAGTCCCTCACTAAAATTTAAGACCGGCTTCGCGTGCGGCGTCTCCCAACGCCTTCACACGGCCGTGGTACAGATATCCGCCGCGGTCGAAAACCACCGTCTCGACACCCGCCTTTTTCGCTCGATCGGCAACCAACTTACCCACCAGTGCGGCGGCATCGCGGTCAGCGCCGGTCTTCAGGCCCTCCCGCAATTCCTTGTCGATACTCGACGCAGCGGCAACAGTCTTACCGGCAACGTCATCGATGACCTGCGCATAGATGTGCTTGCTCGACCGGAATACGGACAAACGCGGCTTAATGCGCTCGGCCTTACGCAACCGATGGCGCGTGCGCCGTTTACGGCGTTCGAACAGCTTCTTGTTATCCAACATCGTCGGAACCCTTTACTTCTTCTTGCCTTCTTTCCGAAGGATTTGCTCATCGGCGTACTTAACACCTTTGCCCTTATAGGGCTCCGGCTTGCGGAAACTGCGAATTTCACTCGCGACTTGGCCAACAACCTGTTTGTTGGCGCCACTCACAGCGATAACGTTCCCGCGATCACCTTCGACTTCAATCTTAATGCCTTCCGGCACATCAAAAGCAATGTCATGGCTATACCCCAATTGCAGGTTCAATTTCTTTCCCTGCACTTGCGCACGATAGCCAACGCCATTGACTTCGAGGCGTTTCGTGAAACCTTCAGAAACACCAATCACCGCGTTGTTAACCAGGCTGCGGGTCGTGCCCCACATCGTCTTGGCACGCTTGTCCCCACCAGCCGGGCTTACGGTAATTTGACCGTCCTCGACTTTTACTTCCACGACTGGCATCACGGGTACCGTTAAGGTGCCCAGCTTGCCCTTCGCCGTCAGTACACCACCCGCTACGGAAACTTCAACACCGTCCGGAATAGTGACTGGATTTTGTCCAACGCGTGACATTGTTATTCTCCTAGAATACCCGGCAAAGGACTTCACCGCCGACGTTATGGTCGCGCGCCTCGGCATCCGAGAGCACGCCACGCGGCGTCGACAGGATCGATATTCCCAAGCCGTTATATACCCGCTGCAGGTCCTGAATTTTCGAATAAACCCGCCGACCCGGCGTCGAAACCCGCTTGATCTCACGGATAACAGGCGCACCGTCGTGGTATTTCAGCTCGATGGTCAATTCACTAATACCGCTGCGAATTTCGGCCCAACTAAAGTCGCGAATAAAGCCTTCGCGCTTCAAAACCTCGAGAACGTTCGTTCGTAATTTTGAAGACGGACACACCACGGTCGAACGGCCGCTTTGCTGGCCATTCCGGATACGGGTGAGCATATCGCCCAAAGGATCACTCATTGACATTCGGTCGCTCTCCCTACCAGCTCGATTTAGTCATACCGGGGATATGACCGTTCGATGCCAATTCACGCAACGCGATGCGCGACAATTTGAACTTCCGGTAAAATCCACGCGGACGTCCGGACAATTCGCAACGGTTACGAATACGCACCGGTGCGGAATTGCGCGGCAATTGCGCGAGTTTCAACCGAGCTGCGAAACGCTCCTCGGCCGGCAACTCACGATCACTCGCAATTGCCTTCAACCGCTCACGCTTAGCCGCATACCTCTCGACCAACCGCATTCTCTTTTTATTACGTTCGATGGCGCTTTTCTTAGCCATGCTTCAAGACCTCACCAGTGACTCAAGTGCGAAACGGCATATTGAAACCAACGAGAAGAGCATGTGCTTCCTCGTTGTTATCAGCCGTCGTGCAGATGACAATGTCCATACCGCGGATCGAATCCACTTTGTCGTAATCGATTTCCGGAAACACGATCTGCTCTTTCAAGCCGAGCGAATAATTCCCGCGACCGTCGAAACTGCGCGGAGAAAGTCCCCGAAAGTCACGAACCCGCGGCAACGCGACCGTGACCAATCGATCCATAAATTCATACATACGTGTCCGGCGCAGCGTTACCTTTGCACCGATCGGCATGCCTTCGCGTAATTTAAAGTTCGCGATAGATTTCTTAGCATGGGTTACCACCGGTTTTTGTCCGGTAATCGCCGCTAAGTCATCACAGATCGAATTGATCTTCTTGCTATCGCCAACTGCCTCGCCTGCGCCGATATTCACCACGATCTTATCGAGACGCGGCGTTTGCAGGGCATTCGCATAGTTAAACTGTTCGCCAAGCGACGCCCGCACCACGTTATCGTAGTGTTCTCTGAGGCGCGGCACGTAACCGTCATTAGCCATCGTGAACGTCTCCTCAGCTATCGATGACTTCGCCGGAGCGTTTAGCGAAACGCACCTTGCGGCCATCATCGAGAAATTTAAATCCAACTCGGGTCGGCTTGTCGTCTTTCGGATCGACATGGGCAAGGTTTGACACCGCGATCGGCATTTCCTTATCCACAATCCCACCAGGCGATGTCTGACTCGCCCTCGTATGCCGCCGCGCCACGTTGACGCCCCGAACGACGGCGCGCTCTTTAGCGCGCTGGACGAGAAGGATTTCTCCTTGTTTGCCCTTATCCTTACCGGCGATTACTAGTACCCGGTCGCCTTTTTTATACTTCGCAGCCATTTCTCTTTCCGATCTCCAGCGCGCCGTTAAATAACTTCCGGCGCGAGCGACACGATCTTCATGAATTGCCTTGCGCGCAATTCACGTGTGACCGGCCCGAAAATACGCGTTCCAATCGGCTCATTATTCCGATCGATCAAAACCGCCGCATTACGATCAAACCGAATACTGGTTCCATCTTGCCGGCTGATTTCCTTCGCCGTGCGCACAATCACTGCACGATGAATATCACCCTTTTTGACACGACCCCGTGGGATCGCTTCCTTGACGCTCACAACGATGACGTCGCCAACACCGGCAACCATACGTTTTGAGCCGCCCAGTACCTTGATGCACTGTACCCGTCGGGCACCCGAGTTATCGGCAACATCGAGGTTGGTTTGCATCTGTATCATGACGCGGCTTCCTTAACCTTCGCTGGCCGAATCGGCGACCACTACAAAGCGCTTACGCTTGGAGATCGGCCGGGCCTCGCGGATTTTAACAATGTCGCCTTCCTTCGAGGTATTCTGCTCGTCGTGGGCGAGGTACTTCTTCGACCGTTTCATAAATTTTTGGTACAACGGATGTTTAATACTCCGCTCCACCAAGACCGAAACGGTCTTATCTTTTGCGTCCCGGAGGGCGCGTCCTTGCATAACTCGTTTGGGCATCCGTCTTTACTCCTTAGGACGCGGCGCTACGGCGCTCGTTCATGACCGTCTTAATACGCGCGATATCGCGGCGCACTTCACGGACACGCGCCGTGTTCTCCAACTGCCCACTGGCCTGCTGGAAACGCAGATTGAACGCTTCTTTCTGAAGGTCGCCGAGTTGATCGTTTAACTCATCGGCCGTCTTTTGGCGCACTTCTTCCGACTTCATCGACTTAAACTCCTTCGCCGCCGCGCTGAATGAACTTGCATCGGATCGGCAATTTCGCCGCCGCAAGCGACAACGCTTCTTTAGCGATCTCGGGATCGACACCATCAAGTTCGAACATCATGCGGCCAGGCTTAATGCGGCACATCCAATATTCCGGCGTCCCCTTACCTTTACCCATACGAACTTCAGCGGGCTTACTACTTACGGGCACATCCGGGAAAACACGGATCCAGACTTTACCCGCACGTTTGATGTGACGTGTCATCGCACGACGCGCCGCCTCGATCTGACGGGCGGTAATCCGCCCCGGCTGCATGGCCTTCAGGCCAAATGCGCCAAAATTCAAGGACGTGCCGCCTTTCGCAAGGCCATGCACGCGACCTTTGTGCGCCTTACGGAATTTTGTACGTTTCGGACTAAGCATTACTCGCTTCCCTTTTCGACCGCATTAGCGCTGCGGCTGCTGATCCTGCTGACGACGTTCGTGTGCCATGGGGTCGTGCTCCATGATCTCACCCTTAAACACCCAGACCTTCACGCCGCAGGCGCCATAAGTCGTCTGTGCCGTCGAAGTGCCGTAATCAATATCGGCGCGCAGCGTATGCAAGGGCACGCGGCCTTCGCGATACCATTCCGCCCGCGCAATCTCGACACCGCCGAGGCGACCGCCGCATTTAATACGGATACCGCCCGCACCCAATCGCATCGCCGACTGAACGGCGCGTTTCATGGCTCGACGAAACGCTACGCGGCGGGTCAGTTGCTGCGAAATATTATCGGCGATAAGCTTAGCGTCGATTTCCGGCTTCCGAATTTCAACGATGTTTAGTGTCACATCGCTGCCGGTCATCTTACTGATATCTAGGCGCAATTTCTCGATATCAGCGCCCTTCTTGCCAATCACTACCCCCGGACGTGCCGTGTGGATCGCGATGCGGGCGCGCTTCGCCGGACGCTCAATAATGATCCGCGCAACACCGGCTTGTGCC
>JABJCS010000136.1 GCA_018665505.1 Alphaproteobacteria bacterium | reverse complement strand
ATCAACGAGCTGCCCAAGGGAAGTTGGAGCGCCAGTATGCGCATCGACGGCTACGAGGCACCCATTGATCTGGTCGCCAAACTGACCATCGGCGACGGTGAAATTCTGGTCGATTTCGACGGCAGCTCAGGGCCATCTGAATTCGGCATCAATTGCCCGATGTGCTACACCGAAGCCTATACCTCGTTTGGTGTGAAATGTGTTGTCGGCGCGGGGATCCCCAACAATGCGGGAACCCTCGACGCCATCAAGGTGATCGCGCCTGAAAACACTATCGTCAATGCACCGCACCCGCGCGCGGTCGTCGCCCGTGCCAGTATCGGTCACATGCTGCCGGACGTGGTTTTCGGTTGCCTGCATCAGGCGATGCCGGGCGTTGTGCCGGCTGAAGGCACCTCCAACTTGTGGAATCTAAAGCTTGGTGCGGGGCATGGGATGACCGGACCGGAGACGCAATCCCCCTTCATGGTGATGAGTTTCCATAGCGGCGGTGCCGGGGCGCGTCCGGAACAAGACGGCCTGTCCGCGACACCTTATCCTAGTGGTGTGCGCAATGTGCCGGTGGAAATCACCGAGGCCATCACGCCGCTCGTCGTTTGGAAAAAGGAATATCGCGAGAACTCGGGCGGACCCGGCAAGCAACGAGGTGGTCTCGGCCAAACTATGATTGTCGCGAATCGCGAAGACGCACCATTCGGTATCTTCGCAACCTTCGAGCGGGTGCATTTTGCACCGCGCGGTAGGGACGGTGGGGGAGAGGGTGCAAAAGGAAAGCTTACCCTGGATACGGGGACCGTACTGCGGAACAAGGGCTTCCAGTCTATCCCAAAGGGCGAGAAGCTGATCGTGGAAATGCCGGGAGGTGGTGGCTACGGCGATCCGAAATCCAGAAATCCGGAACACGTTGCCGGTGACGTTTTGTCTGGATTTATCGACCGGGAGGCCGCCGAAGCGGTGTATGGCGTTGCATTGACGGAGACTTTAGAAGTCGATGGCGCGCGAACAAGACAACTTCGCGGTGGCGCCTGATTCGTTAACTGGCTTTGATGGAACTGGCTATCTTGCGGATATGCCGTTGGAAATCAGTCAACGTGAATGGTTTTCCAATAAAGCCCGTCACGCCGCATTGGACGGCTTCGGCGACATGACTCGAATCATTCATAATGGTCAGCATGACAAAGGGAATTTTAGGATCCAGCTAACGCACCCGTCGCAAGAATTCCAATCCGGACATGTTCGGCATCATCCAATCGCTGACGATAAGGTCCAACGTTCCCCTGGTTTCTCGGAATTTGTCCCACGCACTTTGGCCATCTTCCGCCATGTGAATGTTCGAGACGCCAAGATGATGCAAAGCAAACTTTACCATTGTGCAAATATCTGATTCGTCGTCGACGATCAGAATTTCTAGGTCGGAAAGTTTTTTTGGCGCTTCGGTCATGTCATCAACGGTATTTATTTTCCTTATCCAAACCGGAAATGGTTAATTATCCGTAAGTATCGCAGAAATAACTGGCTCATTCGGCAATTGAGCTTCCACTGGGGGAAAATCATGACCACGCTTGCAGAACAACTCTGGGCTTGTCGCCGAGACGGCGGCGCTATCGATATTCCGGCGGATGGCGGTCCGTCTGATGTAGCGGCGGCCTTGGAAATTCAACGGGAAGCCGTGGCGATCTCCGGTTTGGACAACGTCGGCTTCAAGGTGGGCTCTACCAGTGCCGAAGCACAGAAAGTCCTCGGTACGACGGAACCGGGTGCGAGCCCTGTTTTGGTGGATTATTTTTTTGAGGGCCCGGCTGAGATACCCATCGACCCCGCGCATGAGCCGGCGGTCGAGGGTGAATTCGCATTACGTCTCGCCCGCGACCTGCCACCTCGCGACGGTGAATACAGCTTCGACGATGTGCGCGAAGCGGTCGACGCGGTAGCGGGCGCAATCGAGGTTGTCGGCTCCCGTTTCGCCGGTGGGCTCGCCGGGAAGGGCCGCTTACTGACGACAGCGGATTTCGGCGCGAACATCGCCCTCGCGGTCGGGCCCTGGACGACCGATTGGAAAGCCTTCGACCTCGCGGCGCATGGGGTTCGCGTATCGCTCGATGGTACGGTGCGAGAATCAGGAACCGGCGCCCGTGCGCTCGGTCATCCGCTCAACGTGCTGCAATGGCTCGCTAACAAACAATCGCAGACCGGGCGCGGTCTTTCTGCGGGAGAAATCATCTCCACCGGCACCTGCACGGGCTTGCTCGATGTTTCGCCGGGCGACGATGTGATTGCGGATTTCGGAGAGTTGGGGGCCGTCGAGATCAGATTTACGGAACAGACGTCTCGGGCGGGCTAGAGCCTTTCGATGAAATCGTGAAAGGCTCTAGGAGCGGTCCTTCTCTAGGGCTTGAATTTCGCGCATCGCGTCATCGGCCATCCGCGCCACGTCAAGCATGCGTTCGCGGCTTCGACGCAATCCCTCTCTCGCGTCGTCGAGTTTGGCGATTTCGGCTCGGGTTTCTTCGGTCTCTTGATGCAGCGCGCTGATTTTATCGTCCAAATCTGCCGCGTCCGCCCTAATCTGCGCCGCCGAATTGATCATCGCTTCGCTACTGCGGGCGATGTGCCGATAATGGCGCAAATCCCGCCACTTTGCCTGGTCGGCGCTAATCGGCTGTCGGTCTGAGTCGTCTTCGGTCTCGGAAGCGTTCCTGCGAGTCGTGGGAGGCACCAAATACATTGCGTGATCCAATCCCTTCTATATGTCCAGACATTGTAACATGATTTTATCTGGAGACATAGAAGGAAATCGGCCGACCAAATTTCGGCTTCAGCGCGGCAACAGCCCTAAACTCCGGGCTAAAAATGATTTTTGATTGGGGAGTTCTTGAAACGAATCATGAGGTGTTGAGTAGCACCATGCTGGCAGTTCGCGACGCAACCCGCGAGGACACCCAAGAGGTCGCCCGGCTCGCAAATGCCCTCGCCGCGTTCTACGCGTTGACCTCTGTCAGATAGGTCGCCGGAAGGTCCTGCTATACATCGGGATGAACGGCCGTGCGACCGTTAGTCCTAAATTCCAGCAGACGCAGATGACCAGCGCGCCGCTCAAGGCAATTGTCGAACCGTATTGCTCCGACATGAGATGGATAGCGGACAATGCCAGGCAGAAGCCGAACATTCCACCGATACCGTTCGTCAGCACGGCCGATGTGGTGCGGCGTCCGGCGCGGGCGTAGAGGACGGCGGCCATGCTCATCCAGACGATTGGGATCACGGCGACGAACCCAGCGACCTCCGGCCCGATCAGACGGCCCGTGATGATCACGGTGGCGGCGACTGCGACAACCGCTACGGTCCGGAAGCTGACGTCCATCAAGCCACCTTTGACGCCGGTCACGGCGCCCGCTTCCAGATAGGGGCGCGAGAAATAGAGACAGATCGAAAATGCGACGACGTTGAGCGCGATGGCGCTCTCGACGTCGAGCGAAGCCTGCAGAATGGCAAACGACCCGGCGGCCCAAAGCGAGAATCCGGTGCCGAGCCCGACCCATATACCAAACCGCCGAACGAGCATGGCCGCGATCAGGAGAAACGGTGTAATCATGGCATTTATGCCAAGCCCGGTCAGCGCGCTCTGTGCGACGAAAGTCGAATTGTGTTCCATCGCGATGAATAGATAGGCCGGCCCCGCCGACAGCGGCAGCGCGGCAATCATCGCGCCGATAAAGGCGCCGACCTTCTCCGCGATCAAGGTCGCGACGACGACCAGTCCGGCGGTCGCGGCCAGTTTCACGATGAGGCCCGGATCGAGAAGGGTTATCATGCGGCGTCGTTCAATGCCCCGGTCAAACCTGCGGCGGCACCGGTGTGAGCACCTGTTTGCCGTCGAAATGGGCGCGCAGGTTGTCGTAGACGAGATCGCCCATAGCACGGCGGGTCTCGTGGGTGGAGCTTGCGATATGTGGGGTCAGCACCACGTTCTCCATCGCCATTAACTCAGCCGGGACGTCGGGCTCGCCGTCGAACACGTCGAGGGCCGCGCCCGCGATCCGCTTGTCGCGCAGGGCAGCTACCAAGGCCGCTTGATCGACGATGGGACCACGCGCGGTGTTGATTAGAAACCCGTCGGGGCCCAAGGCGTTGAGGACATCCGCGTCGACCAGTCCGCGCGTCGCGGCGCCACCTTCGCAGGCGACCAACAGCATATCGCTGGCGGCTGCCAGATCGAGCAAGGTTGGATAGGATCGGTAGGCCAAGTCGCCCATCGGCTTGGTGTCGTAGTAAGCGATGTTGAGGCCGAAGACTTCAGCGCGCCGGGCGACGGCTCTCCCGATCCGACCGAGACCGAGAATGCCGAGGCGCTTGCCGCGCACCGTCGTGCCGAGGTCCATGCGGCCTTGCAGCCATTTGCCGCTGCGCAGGAAACGCTCGGCTTCGCCAATCCGGCGCGGCGCCATCAGGATGAAGGTCATGGCGAGGTCGGCGACGTCACCGGTCAGCACTTCCGGCGTGTGGGTCACGATCACGCCCTGCGCTTGAGCGGCGACCACATCGGTCGCGTCGAAGCCGACGCTGAAGGACGAGATGATCTCGAGATTTTCCAGCCGGTTGATGAGATTGGCATTCGGCCCCTTCATGCCACCCGCGACGATGCCGCGAATGGAGGAACCAACGTCATCCAGCAGTTTGTCCGGGTCCGCCGGATTGACGAAATCGTGCAAGGTGAATTCTTTTTCCAGCCGCTCAACAAGAAACGGCGGGAGTTGTGCTACTTGCAACAGATCGACCACGTTGGACCTTCCTTCGTTATGACTTGCGCGCCCATCGTGATTACGTGGCGGGTGCGGCTTTCCCTCAGCAAATAGGGCGATACCATTATTGTACCAGAGGCGAGACGCGGGAGGGATCAATGCTTGAAGTAAACCGATTGGGCGAACAGGTCGGCGCGGAAATATTTGGGGTCGACGTGCGCGATCTCGCGGATGAGGATTTCGCGGTCATCTATCAAACATGGCTCGACTGTAACGTCATCTGCGTGCGCGACCAGTCGCTGGATGCGGTGGAGGAGTTCTTCGCCTATAGCCGACGCTTCGGACGTCTTCACGAGCATCCGTCGAAAAGCACCCGGCATTCTGAATATCCGGAACTCACCGTGCTCGGCACTGATAAGTTCAACGCGGACGGCAGCCTGAACGAAGCGGTCTATGCCAGGGGTGGAGAGAACTGGCACACCGACGGCGCCTATGACGAAGTGTCTTTTAAAGCGACGCAGCTCTATGCCCTGGCGATCCCGAGCACGGGCGGCGATACGTTGTTCTCCAGTATGTACGCTGCCTACGGTGCGCTGCCGGAACGGTTGAAGGATCGGATCGGCGAGCGTCGCGGCGCGTTTACCTATGCGGGGCGGAGCACAAGGTCTGCCCAGCTGCTCAACCCGGAAGATCGGGATTGGACGCCGGTGATGCATCCGATCTTGCGCACTCATCCAGAGACAGGCCGCATGGGCCTCTACTTCGATCCGGGAAAAATCATCGCCGTCGAAGGGCTCGAAGAGAGCGAGAGCGACGACCTGATTGATGAGCTAAAGACATACATGATCCAGCCTGAAGGCCAGTACCGGCACAAATGGCGCAAGGGTGATATCGTCATTTGGGACAACCGCTGCACCTATCACAAAGCCGCCGCCGACTATCCACCCGAGGAAGATCGCATTCATTGGCGCGTCTCGATTAAGCCGGAATAAAAAATAAAAAGAGAAAGTCGCCATTAT
>JABJCS010000135.1 GCA_018665505.1 Alphaproteobacteria bacterium | reverse complement strand
GAAGAGGTCGGGTTCGGCGAGGAAGCACCGGTGCATTATTTCACCATGGTCGAAGAGCAATGGAAGGCCGCCGCTAGCTGGCCTCCGCCCGAGGCTGAACCGCATCGCTATTATTTTGCCGACGGAGGCACATTATCTCGGCAAATCCCGGACACGGCATCGGCCAGCGATACATACCGCGCGGATTTTGCCATCGGAACCGGAACGCAAACCCGCTACGAACGGGCAGCCGCCATCGGAGTTGAGGCGTATTATGCCGATTGGCATGGCCGGGACGCGGGAATGCTCACCTATACGACGGCGCCGTTATCCGGAGATACGGAAGTGACGGGGCACCCGATTATAACGTTGTATGTTGCGTCGAGCGAAAAGGACGGTGCGTTCTGCGTATATTTGGAAGATGTGGCACCCGACGGTCTGTGCCGTTATGTGACGGAAGGTGTCTTGCGCGCCTTACATCGGCGCACGTCGGAAGCGCCGTGGAATCTCAAGAGTGTGGGGCCGTATCGCAGTCTCAGTCGGTCAGATGCGGAACTTTTGACGCCGGGCGAGGCTACCGAACTCTGCTTTGATCTGATCCCGACGTCTTGGCTATTCCGGAAGGGACATTCCATACGGATTGCTGTGTCGGCGGCGGACCGGGATCATTTCTCACGTATTCCTGGCGGGCGGCCGCCAGAGCTGACGTTCTTCCGCGATGCGGCACGAGCGTCCGCTATCGAATTACCGGTAATACCGCGCGGAAGTTAAGCGCCGACTGAGCCCGACATCGGAAACATCGGATAGGACTGCGCGACTTTCGTGCCAGCGTCGGTATCGTCTGCAACGCCATTGGGACAGGCGAAGTTACTAGGAAAGACCGAGTCTTCGACAGGTACGACGGGGAGTACCGCCTCGACCGCGTCAACGACATCCTGTGACAAGCGGATATCGACATTCGCGATATCTCCGCCACTCACATCGATGCGAGGATGGTGAATGGCGTCCGTTAGGCTTAAACCGCAATCGACCATCAAGGAGAGATTCTGCATCACCGCCGGCATAATCCGCCGGCCACCCGAAGCGCCGATGGCGAAATTAAATCCATCGTCTCGGCTGACAATAGCCGGGCACATATTGCAGAGCGGGCGTTTACCGCCGCCGAGCGAGTTCGGGCCACCTGGGCGGGTGTCGAACCACATGATGCCGTTGTTCATTAAGATGCCGGTCTCCGGGAACAGAACCTTACTACCAAATGCACTTAACAAGGTCTGCGTCAGCGTCACCATATTGCCCTCGCCGTCGATGGTGGTGAGGTGCGTGGTACAGGCTGGGTCGCGGCTGTCGTCGGCGTCGCCCATGGTCGCGAGACGCGTCTCATAGGCCGCATTCAATGCGGCGGCGTATTCGCCGAAAGACTCTGCCGTGGGTGATCCGTCATTTGCCGTGATTTTACCGTCGATCCGGGCAAGCGTGTCGAACATGGTGGGGCCAGCGGTGAGGCCCGGTGCCGCGAATACCGTGGCACCTCGATAATCCATTTCGATTGGATCGCGCTCGACCGCTTCGAAGGAAGCGAGGTCGTTTGCATCCATTTTACTGCCGCCCGCGGAGGCGTCCCCAAGCAGCTGCTCGGCGATTGCACCTACGTAGAAATCGCGCGGGCCAGCTTCGGCCAGCCGCCGGAGTGTCGCGGAAAGGTTACCCATGGAACGTCGTGGCGGCGGTTTCCCCTGCGTCGCAACTGGCGGCAATCCGTCACTCAGGTAGACATCGCTCGAGGTTGGAAATTCGCGAAGCTCTTGGGCGGCGCCACTGATCCGTAGGGTCGTGAACCAATTGAGTGGTAAACCGCCTGCAGCCAAATCAACCGCCGGTGCGATCAAATCGGCCCAGGATTTGGTGGCGAAGCGCTGGTGCGCCAGGGCAATTCCGGCGACTTGTGTCGGCACCGCAATGGAGTGGTAGCCATAGACATTGCGGTCGTCGAGCACGGCAGGCCATTGGAACAGATCACCAGCACCGTCACCCTGGACTAGAGGATAGTCGGCCGGGTCGAGATGTTTCGGCGCGATCATGCCGAAATCGATGACGCGAACGCGCTTTTCCTTGGCGAGATAGACGAGCATGTAGCCGCCGCCGCCGAGACCGCTCATCCACGGCTCGACGACCGAGATTGCGAACGATGTGGCTATCGCCGCGTCAATGGCATTCCCGCCATCACGCAGTACGGCCGCGCCGACTTCAGCGGCGATGGCGTTTTGACTGGCCACCGCGCCCTTTTGACCAGAAGCCGAAGGTTTGCGGAGCGTCCAGTTTTGTGACCGATCGGGCCCGATATTCGCCATCGCCGTGTTTCCTTAGATTATTTTGATGCCTCTTTGATATAAGCCATCAAATTGTCCATCTGCTTTTTCTTCTTGATCCCGGCGAAGGCCATGCGTGTGCCTTTGACGAGTTTTTTCGGTTTTTTAAGGAATTTCCGAAGCGTTTCATCATCCCAAGTCAGGTTCGAGGCTTTCATCGCCTTCGAATACTTGAATTTCGGAACACTTGCAGCTTTCCGACCCATAATGCCGTGGAGCGAAGGGCCGATCTTGTTCTTTCCAGCTTTCATCGTATGGCAGGCCTTACATTTGTTGAAGACCTTCTTGCCTTTTTTGGCATCCGCGGCACCGGCGGTGCCGGAGGCCAGCG
>JABJCS010000134.1 GCA_018665505.1 Alphaproteobacteria bacterium | reverse complement strand
GCGCAAATCCTCTCCGGCTGGGGCATGACGGAGAATGGCCTCGTCACCACGACGCGGCCCGGCGACCCGGATGAGAAAATCTTTAATACGGATGGTGCGGCGGTCGAAAATATGGCGGTTCGGATCGTGGATGACGACGGCAATCCCGTACCGCCCGATACTGAAGGGCGGTTGCAGGCCCAAAGCGTCGGCATGTTCGTTGGATACTTGAAGCGCCCCGACGCCTACGAATCCTACGACGGTTGGTTCGAGACCGGCGACCTCGCGCGGATCGATGCCGACGGCTACATCCGCATCGTCGGGCGCGCCAAGGATATCGTCATCCGGGGCGGCGAGAATATTCCCGTGGTCGAAGTCGAGGATCAACTCTACCGACATCCATCAGTCGAAGCCGTCGCCATCGTCGCTATGCCGGACGAACGGTTGGGGGAGCGGTCCTGCGCTTTCGTGCAGACCAAGCCCGGTGCCAATTTCACTTTCGAAGCTATGATCGAGCATCTGCTCGCGAGCGGGATGTCGAAGACCTACCTTCCGGAGAAGCTTGAACTGGTCGATGAATTCCCACGTACGGCGAGTGGTAAGATTCAAAAATTCGAACTACGCGAGACCGCAAAGAACTTCACCCTCTGACAGAGACATACGAGGCACACATGAACGGCGCAGAAAGTCTTATCCGCAGCCTGGTCGCCGCCGGCGTCGACCACGTCTTCACCAACCCCGGCTCGACCGAGATGGAAATCATCAAGGAATTCGATGCGGTGCCGGAATTCCGCCCGATCCTGGGTCTGTTCGAGGGCGTCTGTACGGGCGCGGCGGATGGCTACGCCCGCATGACCGGAAAGCCCGCGGCGACTTTGCTGCATGTAGGCCCCGGTCTCGCCAATGGACTGGCGAATTTACACAATGCTAAGCGCGCTTATAGCCCCGTCGTCAGTATCGCCGGTGACTACCCGAGCTATCATAGCCCGCACGATCCGTTGCTCTCCGCCAATCTCGAAGGTTTGGCGACGGCGATTTCCGGCTGGGTGCGACGGGCGAGCAGCCCGGCTACGGTCGGGCAGGACGCGGTCGATGCGGTCGCCGCCGCGCACGAAGGACAAGTCGCGACGTTGATCGTGCCGCAAGACGCGACCTGGGGCAGCGATGCCACTCCGGCGACCCCGGCGCCCGTGAAACCACGTGGCCGCGCTTCCGATCAAGAGATCGAAAAAATCGCCGCCGCCCTCGCCAGTGACGACACCGCCATCATGCTGCTCAACGGCACGGGCCTATCGGAGCGCGGTCTCGCCGGCGCCAACCGCATCGTCGCCAAGACGGGTTGCCGGTTGATGGTCGGGGTTTTCGCTGCCCGAACCGCACGAGGCGCGGGGCGCGGACAATACGGCCCCTTGCCGGGCGATCAGCCGATCGCGCTCGAGACCTTGGGATCGGCCAAGAACATCATCCTAGCCGGGACCAGGCCGCCGGTCGCCTATCTGGCCTACGAAGGCTATCCCAGCCTGTTGATCCCGGAAGGTGTCCCGACGCATGTATTGGCGGGCCCGGCGGACGATGCGGAGGGCGCCTTGGAAGCGCTCGCCGAGGCATTGGACGCGACCGCGCCGGGTCAATCCTACGACAGCATGGTGCCGGAGAAGCCGACCGGTGCCCTCAACCCCAAGAGTGTCGGCGCGGCTATCGGTGCCTTGATGCCGGAGAACGCCATTGTGTCGGCGGAGCTGACGACGTCCGGCGGGCCAATTTTCGGCGCTACGCGCGGAGCGGTTCCGCACGATTGGCTCAGCCTGACGGGTGGCTCCATCGGTCAAGCGATCCCGGTCGCAACCGGTGCGGCGGTGGCTTGCCCGGACCGCAAGGTCATCTGCATCCAGTCCGACGGCGGCGGCATGTATACGAACCAAGCGCTCTGGACCCATGCGCGCGAGAGTTTGGATATCGTCACGGTCATCCTGACCAATCGGCGCTATAAAATCCTAGAGCACGAGTATTTCAAGACCGGCGCCAACGAACTCGGTCCCAAGGCGGAGAGCCTCTTCGATATCGGCAATCCCGATATCGACTGGGCGCATCTGGCCAAGGGCATGGGCATGGAAGGTCACCGGGCGGAGACAGCGGAGGACTTCACGGCAAAGCTGGAAGCGGCGCTCGCGGCGGACGGGCCTCAGCTCATTGATGCCGTGTATTCGGGGTAGGGGTACTCGTCCCAATATTGATTCTTGAACTTACGGCCAGTCTGCTTTTTCCGTGTACCGCCCCATTGCTTGAAAAAGAACGCGGTATTGCTTCGACGACACGCGGCCTGAATTTCTTCGACCCATTCGGATTTCATTGGCCTCGCGCCTGGACCGGATTCTCCACCGACGATGGCCCAGTGGATTTGGTCTAAATTTAGATTTCCAACGCTATCGAGCAGCGGTTCAAACGAGATAAATCGCACGGTGGCTGGAATTTGTCTTAGCGTATTTAGTCGGCCCAAAAACTCGCTGCTTTCAATGGAGGTGCCTAACCAAACGTTATTGAGCGGCTTCAGGTTTAATTCGCGATGCACTCTGTCCATTCTTTCTGGACGTTTTGTCAGGATTTGAAACGTGTGCTGACCGGCTTCTTCCATAACCTTCCAAACGCGGCCGATGAATTCTGTTGGTATAGAATCTTGATAGAGGTCGCTCATTGAATTTACGAACACTCGGCGCGGTTTTTTCCAAGACAGAGGCATGAGTAAAGCAGACTCGTCGATATTTGTCTTACCGGTCCAAACCGAGCGCGTTCCGGATTTCCTCGTGGTGCCAGCATATTTGGCATGGCCCATCGCTTCCAAACGCGCAGCCATGCGCATCGCATAGCAATTTGAGCAGCCAGGAGACAGAACGCTACAGCCTGCGAGCGGATTCCATGTTACCTCAGTCCACTCTATGTCGCTTTGAGCCAATGATCCCTCCGATCAATATCCAAGAATATGCCGTGCGATAGGTAGAGCAACTCTAGCACCACGTTTGTTACCGCATGCAAACATTAACAGATACATGCATTGGTTCCTTGAATTTCTCAGAGGGAGACCGTGTTCGGCAGCGGCTTCAAATTCCGACGATAAACGTTCGAAAATAAATTTCTCTATACTTCCGACATCAGCGGTCTTCGATACATGGGAAGACATTTCGCCAAATAAATTCTTTTCCGTCTCTTCAACGAAAAACGCTTCCCGCCAACTCGTTGTACCTAGGTTACGATCCAAGCGATCTTCCCAAGGCTCCGGAATGTTGCCGTCGTTCTTTAATAGACGCGCAATTCCGATCATTGCCGGAACTAGATACCAAAGGTCTATAGATTTGGTGGCGGCGATCATTTGGATCGTTTTCCAATCCACCTGCATGCCATAAGGATCAAGAAACATGACCGCGCGTGTACGTCGCCAATTTGTAGTTCGGCAAAATTCCTCTATTGCGGAGTTCGCATCATTACGGACAAATTGAATGTGATCTGATTTGTTAGGAAATTCAGCGGCCAATTTTTTTAATTGATCAAATTTGCGTTTGCTCTTTTCGACAAAGATAAACCTGTCGAATGCAGGCTCTGTTTCCAGCGAGATCCGTGCCGAACCTTTAAAGATTCCTTCTCCTTTGAGCCATTCTTGATCATCATTGAATAGCGGAAAAATTTTCGGATCCTCTTCTCGATCACCTGTCCCAGCAAATGCGTCGAAATATACCAACTCGAAAGATTGGTATTTCAGTGCTGTTGTATATCGTGACAGGTAACTTCCAACACTCTTCAATTTTTCTTCTGTCCACGATCCGCCAAATCGGTGTCCACTCATTATTTGTTCCTATTATGTTCTTAAAAATTTATCTCCTTCTTAGTTCAATGTAAAGTTTAGGAATTTTTTATACTATTTTGTTAAAGCAAACTTCGACCGATGGTTTAGAGACAATGCTGGCCTACTTTTACTCATCAAACTGTCGTCACGGAGCATTAGATCGTGGTTCATCTCGGATATTTCGCGATGCCGTTACATCCCAAGGAGCGGGTATATCGGGAAGTCATGGAGGAGAATCGGGAAGCGGTGATTCTAGCCGACCAACTCGGTTTTAGTGAAGCCTGGATCGGTGAACATCAAACCTCCGTCTCCGAGCCGATCACTGATCCCTATCTGTTTTTGGCGACCGTGATTCATCAGACCAAGAACATCAAGTTCGGCACCGCGGTCCTCAATCTCTCGTACCATCACCCGGTCAAACTCGGCATGCAGATCGCCATGTTTGATCAGCTCAGTGGTGGACGGACATTGGTCGGTATCGGGCCCGGGGGGTTGATTAGCGATTCCGAAATCTTCGGGGTCGACCGAGACCGCTCCTACGAGATGATGGTGGAATGTGTCGACATCATGGAAATGCTCTGGACCCAGGACGCGCCGATAGAATTCAAGGGCGATTTCTGGAATGTCACTTTGAAGGATTTCATCGAGGATGGTGTGGGCGTCGGGCGCATGCCGAAGCCTTTGCAGCAACCGAAACCGCCGATCGCCTATGCAATGCGGAGCCAGCAATCAGGTGCCTCGAAACTCTTGGCGGAACGCGACTGGATTCCGATATCCGGGAATTTCGTACCTTCCGGTTTCATCAAGAGCCAGTGGGAGGATTACTGCAATCAGCGGGAGCTTCTCGGCAAGCGGCCCGATCCCGAGAATTGGCGTGCGGGCCGCAGCGTGTTGGTGGCGGAGAGCAATGCGCAAGCAGACGAATACGTGGCCCAAGCGGAAGGTGGATTCAGGCATTATTTCCACTATCTTCGGACCCTCGAGGCCAAGCGCAATATGATGGACGCGACCGTGCAGGAGCGGGAAGAGTTCGTTGCCGCGCGGGTGAATGAAGCGCTGGAAGATCAAGTGATCGCCGGGGATGCGGACACAGTCTTGGATCGTTTGATTGCCTATCGCGAAGAGGTCGGACCTTTCGGCACTTTACTCATGACCGGGCACGATTGGGACGACAAGGATTTATGGCGAGGTTCCATGCGCCGTCTTGCCGAAGACGTGATGCCGCGTTTGAGCCAACATGCCGAGACCACCGACCCGCGCTATTAACGTAGCGACAGAAAAAAGCGGCGGCTCGAAAGCCACCGCTAGTCTGAGGGAGGGAGTATGTCTCAACGGTGGCTGGGAACCATCGTATGTCTTGGTTATGCTTGAGCCAGGCAGATTTTTCGCGCGAAGGAGTTCAGAAATGAGTCAAAATCTCGATCTCGATCCTTTTTGGTGGGAGGCGGCGCCGCGCCGTGAACTCGAAGAGAGGCCGCTGCCGACGGAGACAGACGTGGCAATCGTCGGTTCCGGGTTTGCCGGATCGAGCGCGGCCCTTGTGTTGGCGCGAGCCGGGCGGAAAGTCACTGTGTTGGAAAAGGACCGCCCCGGCGAGGGGGCGTCTAGTCGCAACGGCGGTATTGCCAGCGGTAATCTGCACATGACGTTCAGCACCATGGTGAAGACCTATGGGGTGGAACGTGCGAAGACGATCTATGGCGAAGGCGATGCCGCGCGCGAAGACCTGAAACGCTTCGTCGAACAGGAAAACATCGAATGCGACTACCAAGAAGTCGGCCGCTGGACCGGCGCCAATCGCCCGAAGCATTACGAAAGTATGGCCCGTGAGGCGGAATTCCTGAACAAGCATCTGGATACCGGCGCTTATATGGTGCCAAAAGCCGAACAACATGACGAGATCGGCAGCGACCTCTATTTCGGTGGACAGATTCGCCCGGATATCCACGGCGTCCATCCCGGCAAACTGCATCAAGGTATGTTGGAACGTGTTCTGGAAGCAGGGGTCGATGTGCAAAACCGGACCGAGGTAACCGGCATCCAACGCGATGGTGATCGTTTTGAGGTGCGTACCAGCCGGGGTACGATCCGGGCGCGAAACGTCGTCGTGGCGACCAACGGCTATACGGGTAAAGCGACCCCTTGGCTACAACGCCGCGTCATTCCAATCCCAAGCCAAATCATCGCTACAGAGACGCTTTCCCCTGAAGTCATGGATCGTTTGATGCCGAAGAAGCGGATGCTCGGCGAGAGCCGCAATCTCTATAATTATTTCCGTCCTTCGCCGGATGGCACACGCATCGTTTTCGGCGGCAAGGCGGGCACGATCACCGACGATTCAGTCAAGAAATCCCAGCATTTAAAAAAGGTTCTAGTCGAAATCTTTCCGGAATTGAAGGATGTCGGCCTGACCCACTCTTGGTGGGGCTACACGGGGTTCACATTCGATTATATGCCGAAGCTCGTGGTCAACGAAGGCGTCCATTACGCAACTGGTTTTTGCGGCTCCGGCGTCGTGTGGGCGCGTTGGCTCGGCATGAAGGCGGCGCATTCCATTGCCGGCAATGCGGAGGCCGAGACAGCGTTCGCAGCGGATGATTTCGTCACCAAGCCCCTCTACTTTGGGCGGCCATGGTTCCTGCCGATGGTGTATTTCTGGTATGGAATGAAGGATCGGATGGGAATGTAGGAAATCAGATTCCGACGTCTAAGGCTGTTTTTGCATCGAATCGTCGCGTAAACAGATGTACCCATTTCCAACTCTGAAACTTCCTTAGCAAAAGAAACGCAATCCAATCGATGTCAAAGCCTGTTGTCGGGATCATCGGATCCAGATTTCTCATCAATGAACGCCGTCCCGTGCAACGAGTCGGAGAACGGAATCTACGCGCGGTGTCTGAAGTTGCCGATGCCATGCCCATTATTTTTGCTGGTGCGCCGGACATAACAGATGTCGGCTCTTTACTGGACTGCGTCGACGGCGTCATGCTCACCGGGGGGCGGGCGAATGTTCACCCCTCGCATTTCGACGTTGAACCGCACGTGAGCCACGAGCCTTACGATCAGGACCGGGATGCGGTGGCGTTGGAGGTCACGAAAGCCTGTGTTGCGAAAGGGGTTCCCATTTTTGGAATTTGCCGCGGCATCCAGGAGATGGGTGTTGCCTTTGGAAGTACGCTCCATCCGGAGATTCGTGATTTGCCGGGCCGAATGAACCACCGTGCGCCGAGGTTAGAGAATGGAGATTTCCATCCCGACCCTAAGGTCGTCTTTTTGGACCGTCATGAAGTTCGTCTGACCAGTGACGGTGTTTTTGCCCAGATTTTAGGATGTGAGACAATCCGCGTTAACTCGCTTCATGGGCAAGCCATAACGAAGCCGGGCGAGCGCATCATAGTGGAGGGATTAGCGGAAGACGGCACGATCGAGGCCGTCCGAATTGCGGATGCGGCGGGTTTCGCCTTGGGTGTGCAATGGCACGCCGAGCACGATCCACAGACAAATCCGATCAACCGCGCGCTGTTTCGAGCATTCGGCGAAGCTGTCAGGGATCAAAAGAGAAATTGACTGGTCAGTTATTATTTAGCCGCGTCTTCAATTTCCCGCCGGGCTTCTTCGTTCACCTTGCCGGAGAATTTTGAGACCATTGAGTTGATCTCACCCGCCATATCGCTTGAATCCTTGTCCGGATTGAAACCGGCCAAGATGGCTTGCGACAATGGTTTCAGAAGTTCCACATCCTTACGGTTGGGTTCACGCCAATTGCCGCGGATGGATTGCGCGACACCACTCATGGTTCGGCTCAGTTCACCAACATGTTCGAACCGTGATCCTGCGATACGCCCTTCGACTTCGGCGGCGACATCCGACAATCGGGTCACATGCACGCGGATTTCCGGGGTGACCTTACCTTCCTGATAGGCCGGCAGAATCATGCCGACCAAGAAATTAATCTGATAGGAGTGCCGCACCAATCGTTGGTCGTTGATCTCCGTCATGACTTGGCTGACAGCTTCCTTCAAATCGGCGACGCTAATCGGTTCGCCCATTGCTTTTGAACGGAGAGTGTTCGGCACATCGATAAGCGGAATACCGTCTGGTCCGCCGCATCCGGCGTCTCGGCGTCGATCGGGGCCGATATAATCACTCGTGACCAAAAAAGGTTTGCGCCGCGCCACCAGTGCCTTGATTCGGCCGAATAGATCCGAAGGCGAGATGGGCGCGGCCAGAATATCATCGACGCCGCATCCGGCCGCTTTGCGGATGATGTCCGCATTGGCATCCCAGGTCAGCATAATAACCGGCACGAAAGGATTGTCGCCAATTTCGCCGCGCCTGAGTTGGGTGATGACGCTAAATATATCGCCGCCCGGCATCTTGGTATCGGTGATAACTAAGTCCGGCGGTACGCTGGAAGCGAGATTATTCTCGAGCTCCTTCACGTCCGGACACTCGCGTACGTCGCGATACCCGGAGGCCGTCATCGCGCCGCGAATTAATCGTCTTGTTTCCGACTTTGGGTCCCCCAACACGACCGCAATGTCGCCGAAATCTGGCTCAGCCATTGGCCAATGTACGCCCCGCCCGTCTATATGATCTGATCATCATAGCCAAATAATGCGGTTTGGCCAAATCTGTAAATGTTAACCATAAGCCGCGCAAAGTTCGTGGTCCGGTAGATTTTCCGGCTGGGCGCGAAGCCTACTCGCCCTTGAACGCGGGTTTCCGTTTTTCGACAAAAGCCCCGATGCCTTCCGAACCATCGGTCCCAGCGGCCAAACTGGAGATCGAACGCGATTCGAGTTCCATTTGCGTCTCCAGGCTTTCGTTGAAGCTGCCGTCAAGCAAGCGCTTGACCGCGCCGTATGCTTTTGTCGGGCCGCTGGCGAAGGCGCGGGCTTGTTTGTCGGCAGCCTCGAACAGTTCGGCGTCCGGTACGACATAGTCGATGAGGTCGTAGCTCCGGGCCTCATCGGCGCTCAATACCCGGTTGGTCAGCATCAATTCCTTGGCGCGACGCAGGCCGATATAGCGCGGTAACATATAGGTCGAACTGCCGTCGGGAGAGAGACCGGCCGCGGTATAGGCGGAGATAAACTTAGCGGATTCGGCGGCGAAGATGATGTCGCCAGAGATCGCGAAACTGAAACCACCCCCAGCGGCGGTGCCGTTTATGGCCATGACGACCGGCGCATCCATGCGGTTGAAAAGCGAGATGGCGCGGTGGAACTGCAGCGTGACCTGCATCAGCAAACTCTCAATGCTGCCGTCCGATCCGTGGAAGAATTTAAGGTCGCCGCCGCCACAAAACATTTTACCGTTGGCTGTAATAAGTATGGCTCGAACACCAGCATCCTGATCGCAGTCGAGCGCCGCTTCGTGTAATTCCGTCGCGGTTGCCAGATCGAGGGCATTGGCCTCGTCGGGGCGATTCAATGTGATATAGGCGACCCCGTCGCGCTTCTCGAAAATGATTGTTTTGTAATCCATGATGCTCTCCTCAAGTTCCGTGGCGGCCATTCGCGCATCAAGGTAGCCCTGTGATCGGAAACGGCCAATCGGGTTCAACGGAATTCTCGAAAATTGCGTGTTTGCTCGATAAGATACCCTAAATGAATAAGGGGCTGTCCCAGATAACTAGCCCATATTTGTTCTAACCCATTGCCTTAGCTGCGATAATTGGGCTGATGGGTCACTGTTGTTAAAACGCCACT
>JABJCS010000133.1 GCA_018665505.1 Alphaproteobacteria bacterium | reverse complement strand
GAATTCTCGATCGCCTCGATGGGCGCGTTGGAAATGTTTGCCGCCGGGTTCGCGACCCCATCTATGCCTTCTTTATGCTCGCCGCCGCCCCAGCAACCCATGACCCTTCGCGGAACTGGGAATAATTTCCTTCACTGTCATATCCGGCAATGCTGTAGCTCGTCGTACCGCCCTCACCGGGTGCGCGGATGCGATCCGGGACTGCCTTGGCTAAGGCCCCGGCGATAGCGTCGATGACGCGGAAACCCGTTACACCCCGCGCAGCACAGGCGCCCGGTGGACGTGGATTTACCAGACTGCCGAGTTCCGCGACCGCCTTGATGGGGCGAAAAAACCCAGCATTATTTGGGACGTCCTCCACCATAATCGAGCGGATGGCGAAATAGATCGCCGATTTTGCAAAGGACAGGGTGGAATTGATCGCGCCCTGCACCTGTCCCGATGTACCTGCAAAGTCGACCGTCAATTCGTCGTCTTCTACATGAAGTGCGACCTGTACTTTGATCGGTATGCCGTAATTTACCCCGTCATCATCGAGGTAATCGGTAAATTCATATACGCCGTTGGGGATGGCCTGCATTGTTGCCCGGGCACCGCGTTCGCTGTAATCGAGCAGCGCCTCGAAAGATTGCTCAAGTTGTTCGATGCCATAGCGGTAAGCCAATTCCTGCATGCCACGCTCGCCGATCTCGCAGGCGGCTAGCTGTGCCCGGACGTCTCCGAGCACGACCTCCGGCTGGCGGACGTTGAGACGGAGCATACTGTATAGCGTATCGTTCGCTTCGCCTCGGTCGTATAGTTTGACCACGGGAATACGGATACCTTCCTGAAAAATTTCCGTCGAATCCGCCGCACTCGAGCCCGGCACCCGACCGCCCATGTCGTTGTGGTGGGCGACAAGGATGGCGAACCCCAAGAGGACATCGCCCACGAAAACCGGCTTAAACATGAAGATGTCCGGCAAATGCATGCCGCCGTGATAAGGATCATTTAATACATAAACATCACCTTTCTCGATCGCATCGCCGTATTTATTGAGCACGGCTTCAATCGCATCCGGGATCGAGCCGAGATGAAGTGGCAGCGATAGCCCTTGTGCAATCATGCGGCCTCGCCTGTCGCAGAACGCGCTCGAGATATCCATCGTATCCTTCATGATAGATGAATAGGCGATACGGACGACAGTCAGCAGCATTTCGTCCACGACGGAGCCGATCGCATTCTTGATCAGCTCGAGGCGAATCGGATCAAGTGGCATATTTCTTTTCCATTTCCCGGATCGATGCCATGTCATTGATCTCCCAAAGTTCGTCGAAGCCGATCATGCGGTCGGCGATTCCTTCGGACGTTCCGCTCTTGCGAATTTCAGCCAGGACTTCCTGCATCGTTTTTGCCGCCGCCATTAGCGACTGCACATAGAAACAACAGGTCTTGAAGCCCAATGCTTCGACTTCTTTTGCCGACATTCTTGGTACCATCGGACTGGGGCTGTGATTCCAGTGTAACGGCACCCGGCCTTTGAAATGATCGGCGACTGCCTTGACCTCATCCATAGAATCTCGAACTTCACAGAACAGCATGTCAGCACCCGCTTCAACATAGGCGTCGCAACGCTCGAGAACGTCATCGAGCCCGTTGACCAGCATAGCGTCGCACCGCGCGATAAGTACGAAATCTGGATCTTCACGTGCGTCCTGCGCAGCCTTTAGCTTTTGGCACATTTCCTCTTTGGGAATAAGCGTCTTGCCAAACATATGGCCACACCGCTTGGGCCAAACTTGATCTTCCAAATGTATACCCGAGACACCAGCGTGTTCGAATTCCTTCACCGTGCGCACCACATTGATGGCGTTACCGTAGCCGTTATCCGCATCGACGATTACGGGTATCGTCAACGCATCCGCAATGTAGCGAGCGTTTCGCGTCATCTCTTCCAAGGTAACCAAACCGACATCCGGATATCCCCGGCATGCCGCCACCCCGGCGCCGGTGACAACGCAAAGCTCGAAGCCAGCTTGCTCAACGAGACGCGCGCTAAACGCGTCATGCGCACCTCCGGCCATAACGATGCCGTCTGATTCCAATAATTGCCGTAACCGCTGTGTCTTGCGCATTGTCATACTCCCGCTATCGAAGGTTCGACGTTTACGGATAGACAGCGCATCTATCCCTGCAAGAGAAATGGACCATTATTGGACAATGCAAAGACGGAGATATGGACGGTGCTCTCATGATTAATCCCAAGAGCGGCCTCAACCATGAGTAGGACAAAACACTTCGAATCGACTTCAAAACAAGCACCCATGCGGCTCCAAACCGCACCCTGCTGGACAGGCCCGGACGATGATTGCATGCTCCCATGCTGGACACACAGCCTCCGGACACCCTGACCATTCCGATGATCCTTGCCGCCAATGCCAACGCCCAGGGCAGCCACGTCGGAGAGTGGCGGCATCCCGATGCTTGGGACAAGCCGGCCGCGAACATTGCTAATGCGGTGCGCCTCGCGCAGATCGCCGAGGCCGGGAAGATGGACCTGCTCTTTCTCGCCGACGGCAATGGTGTGCGAAATATGGACAAGCCGGACCTTTTCGCGGCCACCTCGCCCTCGGACCGGCCGGGGGTGTTCGAGCCCGTCACGCTGCTATCGGCCTTGGCGATGGTGACGCAGCACATCGGCCTCGTCGCCACCACTACCACGACATACGATGAGCCCTTCCACGTCGCACGGCGTTTCGCCTCGCTTGACCATATTAGCGGTGGGCGTGCCGGGTGGAACCTGGTCACGACGTCCAATGCGCTCGATGCGCTGAACTTTAGCCATGCAGAGCATGTCGCCCGCGACACGCGATACGAGCGCGCCAACGAGTTCGCCGACATTGTGACGGGCCTTTGGGATTCCTGGGCGGATGACGCCTTTCCCCAAGACAAGGCGACGGGGCAATTTCTTGACCCCTCTAAGGCCCAGGCCATCGGCCATCAGGGCAAGCATTTCCAGGTTTTGGGCCCGCTCAACGCGCCGCGCCCGCCACAAGGGCATCCGGTGGTCTTTTCCGCCGGACAGTCGGAGGACGGGCGCGAGCTATCGGCGCGCCATTCGGATTGCATCTTCGCCATTGAGGCGACGCTTCCGGCCGCGCAGACGCTTTATGCTGACTTCAAGGGACGTCTCGGGAAATACGGGCGCACGGCGGATGATCTCAAAATTTTGGCCGGAGTCACGATCTTCGTTGGCGAAACAGAACAGCAGGCAGACGATCTTGCCGGTGAATTGGACGATCTGGTGCCGCCGGCCGTCGGCGTCGACTATCTCTCGAAGATGACCGGGCTCAATATGAAAGAGCATCCGGTTGACGGCCCCATGCCCAACTGGCCCGAGGGACATCACGGCCCGACCGGTATCGCCAACGCCATTGTCGAGGTCGCCCAAAAAGAAGGCTTGACCGTGCGCCAGACCTACAAGCGGATCCTGCCGCAGATGGCCGGTAACATGTTCAAGGGCGACCCCATCCAGGTCGCCGATGTCATGGAAGAATGGTTTCGCGGAAAGGGTTGTGACGGTTTTATGATTGCGGCCCCCGTGGTGCCGACCGGCATGGAGCGCTTCACCCGCCTTGTCATACCCGAGTTGCAGCGTCGCGGCCTCTTCCGCCGGGAGTACGAAGGCGGCACACTGCGCGAAAACCTCGGGCTGAGACGGCCTGTTCGTCGAAACGCGTGACGGAGCCTGTGACCTACGTCGCCATGATCGCGCTGGGGGCGTATTGCTTCAGGAAGCGATACACCTGCCACAGGCTGCGCTCCGCCAGCGGTGAGAACCAGTTCATGCAATGGGCCCACCCTTCGATCCGGTCGTAGACGAACGGCACGCCCGCCGCCGCGAGCCGCTCGGAAAGCAAATCGGAATGGCGCACGGGCACAGATCCGTCGAGCGTGCCATGCATCAAGAGAGTCGGCGGGCTCGATGGGCCCACATAAGTGACCGGAGCGGCGTCGGCATAGAACGCCGGGTTCTCCCCTTAAGTCGAGCCCAAGAACTGTTTGGTAAAAGGATGGTCGCGATGGAAGTCGATGGTCAGATCGTGCATGCCGTAAAAGCTGATCACAGGCTTAATCTAGTCCGCTGCCAGTCCTGCTCCGTACTCGCAATCGGTGTTGACGGCAAAGCCCGTGAATGCGGAGAGGTGCTCACCCGCCGAGCTTCCGCAAAGGATGATGCGCGTGGGATCAATGGCATGGGCATCCGCATTATCGGTCAACCATCGAAGGGCATCACAAATATCCCGAATAGCCGCAAGGAACGGCGCCTCGCCCGACAATCGGTACTCGATCGCCGCCATCGTATAACCCATGTCGACGAATTCCG
>JABJCS010000132.1 GCA_018665505.1 Alphaproteobacteria bacterium | reverse complement strand
CACCATGCCGATCGGCGAGCCGCCTTTCTACTACGGCGTGCCGGACAATCTCGCGGAGAAAAGGATTCCCAACCGCCAAGAAATCGACCATGTCGCACCCGACCATCCCGTCTATATACGGGCCATTTGGGGGCATTGGCGAAACACTCTGCCGCTCGTTTCCATTGCGAACACAATGGCATTGGAACGCGCCGGGATCGACCGTGACACCATGCCGCCGACGCCATCGATCCAAATCGAAAAAGATCACGGAACCGGCGATCCAACGGGTGTGCTGTATGAGTTCACCTATAAGCCACTTGTCGAGAAGACATTGATGAAGTGCATTCCGCAATTCACCCTCGACGATCGTACCAGCGGTTTGGAGCGCTCGATGGAGGTCTATGCCGGATATGGCACGACCAGCGTCTTCGAAGGGCACGGTATCGCAGGCGAAGTCCTCGCAGCCTATGAAGCCGTACGCTCGAAGGGGTTGCCACCGGTTCGCGCTAATCTGATGTTCAGTCCAGCTTGGCCGAACATCAATCCGGACGACGTCCGTGACTTGTTGGTCGACTGGGGCCGTTGGCTGGGCGGGCGCGGACTTGGGGACGAGTACCTACGCATGGCCGGGTTTTATGCGGAATCGGATTATTCCGAGGAAAACCGGCTGCGCGCAGAGTGCGGACCCTATACCGGATGGGCCGGGTTCAATTTCGACGCCGCACTACCCGAAGACGTGATGCTCGAACTGATGGTGGAAGCGGCGCGCAATGGAATTCGTGTCGGCTCCTTCACCGATAACATCCTCGATCTGTACGAAGAGGTGGATAAACGTGCCCCAATTGCCGGGCAACGATGGCTGATCGAGCATATCGGCGTCTACTCGAAGGACGAGATCGCTCGCATCAAAGATTTAGGCCTCGTCCTGCAAGCCTATAGCAACCGCTGGCTCTATCAGGACGGCGAACAACTCCGCCGCGACCTCGGGGCATCCGAAGTCGACCGCATCTTACCGATGCGCGATCTTATCGATGCCGGAATTCACGTCTCTCTCGCCACCGATAATGTGCCGCCAACTCTATTCCATCCAATCTGGCACGTGGTCTCCCGCAAGACCGAGGAAACGGGAGAGCGCCTTGGTGACGCGCAAGTCTTGTCGCGCACCGAAGCCCTCGCTTGTGCTTCCCGCGAAGGCGCTTGGTTGAGTTTCGAGGAAGACGTCAAAGGTACGCTTGAGCCTGGGAAGTATGCGGACCTAGCAATCTTGTCGGAAGATCTGCTGACCATGGCGGAAGACGATATTCCGGATATTACATCCCTCCTCACCATGACTGGCGGACGCGTCGTCCATGAGGCCGTCTAAGTAACCGGATGCTGAAACCGAACAAATCCTATGCAGGTGCTCGAGAGGCATTCCGTTGGCGATTACCTGAACACTACAATATGGGCGTCGATGTATGCGACAAGTTCGCTGATATCACGCCGAATGCACCGGCACTCATCGATGTTTTGGAGGACGGATCGCCTCGGCCCTATAGCTACCTCGAACTCAAACGTCTATCGAACCGTCTTGCAAACGCCTTGCTGGCAAATGGCCTCAGCGTAGGTGACCGGGTCGGCATACTGCTCCCGCAATGTCCGGAAACCGCTCTTACCCACATTGCCTGCTATAAGGCCGGTCTCATCGCGGTCCCCTTGTTCACTTTGTTCGGTGAGGATGCGTTGGAATATCGCCTCGCCAATAGCGGGGCGGCCGCGATCGTCACCAACCGGGAGAATATGCCAAAGATCGACGCCATCAAGGGGCGCTTGAACGATCTGAGATTGGTCCTTTCCGTTGACGGCACAGAATCCGGTGTGCGTGATTTCCATGCGTTGCTTTCTTCCGCATCGGACGCTTTTACTCCCGTCGATAGCCTGGCTGAAGATCCAGCTCTTTTAATTTTCACTTCCGGCACAACAGGTCCACCCAAGGGTGCTCTGCATGCGCACCGAACGCTTCTTGGGCATTTCCCAGGCGTGCAGTTCATGCATGATTTTTTCCCGAAAACGGGTGACCGATTCTGGACCCCGGCCGATTGGGCCTGGGCTGGCGGGTTGTTGGACGTTTTGCTGCCGTCATTGGCTCTCGGCAAATCCGTCTTGATCTATCGCGGTCGAAAATTCGATCCGGAAGACACCTACCGGCTACTTGCGGACCATGAAGTGCGAAACTCCTTTCTGCCACCAACGGCGCTGAAACTGATGCGTCAGGTAGAGCGACCACGTGAGCGATGGAATTTCGCCATGCGCTCTATCTTTACCGGTGGTGAAGCAATGGGCGCAGAATTGATGGATTGGGGCCGAGAGACGTTCGGCTTTACCATTAACGAGGGATACGGGCAGACCGAGTGTAATTTGGTGGTCGGCAATTGCGCTTCAATCATGATGGCCCGTCCCGGCTCCATGGGAAAACCGGTACCAGGACACAACGTGGCGATCATTGATGAGAGCGGCGATGTTCTACCACCCGGTGTCACCGGCAGCATCGCGGTGCGGGCGCCAGATCCGGTGATGTTCCTTGGGTATTGGAATAACCCGGAGGCCACTGCGGATAAATTCCTCGGCGATTGGCTTCTGACTGGCGATATCGGCCAGACGGATGAGGACGGCTATATTTGGTTTGTGGGCCGAGACGACGATGTCATCACCAGTGCCGGATACCGTATTGGCCCCGGCGAGATCGAGGATTGCCTGATGAGCCATCCTGCTGGCCGCGGCCATCGGCAAACCGGACCCAATCCGCACGGAAATCGTCAAAGTCTTTATTGTTCCCAATGACGGCGTCGAACCGGATACCGCCCTGACCGAGGAAATTCGAGCCCATGTCCGCAATCGTCTTTCCGCGCACGAGTACCCACGCGAAATCGAGTTCGTCGACGATCTTCCCATGACCACAACCGGAAAAATCATGCGCCGCGAATTGCGTGCACGTGAAACCCAAAACACGAAAGATCATCCATCATGAGCAAAACAGTCGATTACTATTTCAGCCATGTCTCTCCCTGGAGCTACCTCGGCGCGGCGCGTTTTTACAAGATTGCCGAGTCCGCCGGCGCTACGATCAATTTCAAGCCGATGAATTTGGGCGTGATCTTCCCGCAATCGGGTGGCCTACCACTCGGCAAACGACCGCCGCAGCGCCGAGCCTACCGCATGATGGAATTGAAGCGTTGGAAAGCCCATCTGAGCGTCGATCTCAATTACGAGCCAAAGCATTTCCCAACGAACGATATGCCGGCCGCCCTCATCGCAATTGCCGCACAACAGGCGGGACATAATATCGCCGATTTGTCGCTCGCGATCATGCGGAAATGTTGGGTGGAAGAAATGGATGTCGCAGAAGACGCGACCTTAATCGAAGCCGCAAACCAATGCGGCCTCGATGGCACGGCTCTCTCTGCCGCCAGCAAGCAGGACGATGCCAAGCAAGCGTATGACGCTAATACCCAAGAAGCTTCAGACAAACAGGTCTTCGGTGCTCCGACCTACATATATCAGGACGAGCTATTTTGGGGCCAAGACAGGCTCGATTTCGTTGAGCGCGCTCTTGGCCGAAATTAAACCGAAAACCCCGTCTTAGGCTTCCTGAATATCCGTGATCACATAGCCGCGAAATGACGGATATCGGACTTCAATCTTCTGGCGAGCCGCGCCCGGCGTGTACGCCCGCACCTCGATCCAGTGGATATCCGCCCAATCATCCTTGAGAAAAGGATGCCGCTCGCCATCCTTCATTGCGTCACGGACCGCCTGATTGAAGACCGCAACTTCGTAGGTAACTGCTTGTTGGTTCATCCGATAATTCCCCTAATCGAATAAGAACGGCCTACAAGTTACCACAAAGCGGCTAATTGAGTGTGTCGACGGTCACACCTTGCCTAGATATTCAGTGAGGAGGTTGAAGAACCCGTCCGCATCAATTTCAGTTATCACGCGGCAGTTTGCTGGTTGACCCGACTTACCCCACCAATCGGCGACTGTCCGCCCAAGTGCGACCCCTTCCGCGGTCTCAACCACAACGTGGCACTCGCGACCGTCGAAGAGTTCAGGGCGTAACAAATAGGCAATTACGCAGGGATCGTGCAGCGGTGCGCCCGGCTCACCGTAACGTTCGACATCGCATCTGTCGTAATAGGACAACATCTGACCGACCGCTTTAGCCCTCGGCTTGCCGACCGCTTCAATGGCTGCTCGCCGCGCAGGGGTCGCAATCGCTTTATGGGTGACATCGAGGCCAAGCATTGTGAGATGTATTCCGGAGTCGAAGACGATTTTTGCAGCATGCGGATCCACGTAAATGTTGAATTCCGCTGACGGCGTTATATTGCCGGGCCCAAGCGCCACACCACCCATTAGGACAATTTCACGAATATGACCGCGAATATCCGGCGCCATAATCAAGGCGAGCGCAATATTGGTCAACGGACCGATCGGACATAGGGTCAGTCCGCCTTCAGGCGCGGACCTGCAGGCTTCAATAATAAAATCCACCGCATGACGCGGATCCACGCCCAATGAAGGCTCGGGCAAATCAACCCCATCTAGGCCCGTCTTGCCATGGACTTCCTCCGCCGTCTCCAGTTTTCGCATCATCGGCCGCGGGCAACCGGCAAATATGGGTACGTCTTGCCGGCCAGCCAGCTCCCTAACCCGTAACGCATTGCGCACGGTCATCCGAAGCGCGACGTTGCCCGCGACACATGTGATACCCGCGATATCCAACTCGTCCTTAGACCCAAACGCGAGCAAGAGTGCGACCGCGTCATCCTGTCCCGGATCGCAATCGATAATAAGTCTACGTGCGTCCATTTCTGCCTATCGCCGTGAGGAATTAAGATACATCAATGAGTTTACACAAAGGTGCAAAGCACCGCCAATTGCATCATATGTTTTTTATTTGTTCTTTTTATTTTAATAATTGCGTTTAGTACGGAATTATTTTTTGATTTGATTTCAATGCATTATAAATTTTTTGATAGCGATATTCGCATTTTGTTCGAATTCCTATTAGAACACGAGGATATACAACTTATTCAAATTTCTTGGACATTTTATCAACATATTTTAGTGCAAACCTCTTTTGCAGGGCCATTACCCCTTCCTATCTGCAAGGGCGATTCGAAAATGGCAAAATTCTTGCGTTGCTCGGAATAGGCAACGGCAAAACCGTGCGAAAAGGAAGAGTCATGAAAATAATCGACGCAAAACCGATCGGAGATTATGAACGTATCGTCCGCGCATGTGACCGTGAAAGCGGGCTGAAAGCGATTATAGCCATTCACAATACTCGTCGGGGTCCCGCTCTTGGCGGATGCCGCATATGGTCCTATGCGAGCGAGGCAGACGCCCTTGACGATGCATTGCGCCTGTCGCGCGGCATGACCTACAAAAACGCCCTGGCGGACCTTCCTTTTGGTGGCGGGAAATCGGTCATCATCGCGGGAGAAAAGACACACAAATCCGAAGCTCTGCTCCGCAGCATGGGTAAATTCGTCCAATCCCTCAACGGTACTTATACGATCGCGGAGGATGTCGGGACGACACCGAAGGACATGGCAGTCATCCGCGAGGAAACCCCCTTCGTCGCGGGCCTGCCGGACGGTGGCAGCGGCGATCCCTCACCCGCCACCGCGTGGGGCGTCTACCAAGGTATCAAGGCGGCCATGCGGGAGCGCCTCGGCCATGACAATTTGAAAGGTGTCCGCGTCGCGGTACAGGGGCTCGGAAATGTCGGCTGGCATTTGGCGAGACGCCTCAGCGATGCGGGCGCTGTCCTTTTGGTTAGTGACATCCACAATAGCCGCATGAGCGAGGCCCAACGCACTTTCGGCGCGACACCGGTCCCGGCCTATCGAATTTACGATACCCCAGTCGAGATATTCGCCCCCTGCGCGCTCGGCGCCATCAT
>JABJCS010000131.1 GCA_018665505.1 Alphaproteobacteria bacterium | reverse complement strand
CCAAGCGTCCGCCTTAATGAGGGCACCATCTTCGATATTATGGAGACGAGCGAGCTCTTACCTCTCGTCCAAAACTTTACCGGAGGCGGCGACGGTATCGGCGGGACGCCCATCAATCACCTCTGCATGTCGATGAGCGCCGCCGAATACGAAGCAGTCCTCGATCGGCTGAAGGATCACAGTGTAGAGCTGAAGTCCGGTGGCGAAAATGTGTTCGGCGCACGAGGCCAGGCTGTCCGCTCAACATATTTCAATGATCCAGACGGGAACGTTCTCGAAGTCCGCTATTACGAATAACGCCGTGCGAGACTTGCGTTTCGGGAGAATCAAGAAACCCGGTGACAGAATACAAAATCCACAACGAACGCCTCAGTTGTCATATAGTTTCAGACTGCCTCCATCACGATTTATTCTCCCCGAACTGGATGACGTCGGTGCCTGCCGCGCGCGAGCCTGCGCCGAAGCGCTCGACGCGGCGCTCTCGGACCGGCGTACCTGTTGGGCGACATCATGCGCGGCTTCCGCCGAATGGTGACCGAGACTCTGCCCGCTAACGTGCAGGCAGATGTGGAAACGTGAGAACCGTTAAAAAGGTGATGGGCCGTATCACTGAATTAGATTTCAGCGTTTGCCGAACAGGTCCTTGCTAACCTTGCGCCCAAATAAGCGCTCTGCATTCTTGAAAGCGATCCGTTCCGCGACGTCTCGAGGAAACTGACTCAGCCATTTCCGATTCAATGCAATCAGGTGGTGGTAATCGTCCCATTGACCGTTAACCCATGTATCGGACCCCACCATAAAGCGGTCGGAAAAGCGTTCCAGGACCCGTCGCCAATCAGGATCGATGGTGCCGTCGCTCCTCAGAATATCGTGCTCCCGATAAGAGGTATCCGCATACAACGTGGCATAGCGCTCCAACATCGCCTCTACGGTCATCGCGGACTCCGACATCCCGGCATGGGCCCAGAGAATCTTGAGGTCCGGTTCTAACTCAAACAGAAAATCCACGGGTTCTTTGCCTGAGTGAACATGAATGTATAAATCCCGGCGTTTTGCAGTCGCGGCGATTTTCCGGAGTAGCGTCTTATCCTTCGGCACGTTGTGTAAGTGGAATTCCCCGATCCCGACATGGGGATACTGATCAAGGCGTCCCATGAGATACTCGAACATGCCCGGAGCCTCGGTCCAATTCGATGAACCGGCATCGCCGTGATAGGGCCGCACTTCCGGCACGATGCGATTCGGCGCGTATTGCCACAAAGTGATCGTGCCTGCGTCAGGCGTCGAAGAGACGAGCCCCATGGCGACACCAGTCTCATCCATCATTTTCACAATTGCTTTTGGAGGGTACGGCCCCCAGGCGGGTTCCTTGTAATGAATATGTGCATCAAAAAGAGGAAGATTCTTAACATCGTCACCAATGTACTCACCGTTATCATCGGCATTTGCATTCACTGCGGCACAAAGGCCTAGGACGATGATTCCTTTGGCTACAACCTTCAAATCAATCTCTCCTAAAAATCTGAGTCTGGCGTTCAAAAACAAACTTACAGGCACCTACTTATTATCTAACTCATCTCGGGATGAGCGCCGCAACCTGTTATCGAGATGCCGCCGGAATAGCTGAAGGTTTTTCATCTCCGGCTGAGCTTATCATTATTCGAATCTTCTCGGCGTAACGGCGCGCTATCTTAACATCCGCAAATTGAGCCATCGACAAACGAACTTCGTCGACAATGCAAAACTCATTGCATACCGCGTATTCCAAATGGACCTGAATTTCAGTTTCTGCGTCCCTCGCCGACACGGTGAAATTTGCAGGGATTATGAAGGAATCAATATAGCCACGCGTGATAACCGGTGGGTTCACGCTGTAGCGAAATTCCTTTGGCGGCGGCCAATGAAGATACACCGCCTTTACATTGCGGGATTCAGACCAGTCGAACTTTGGCGCGACGCCGTATTCGCCCGGCTTTTCATGATAAAATTGCCATCCCGGTTTCAACGCGACCTCTAGCCCGGCGAGAACTTTCCCCGAAGAACGCCCAGCATCCTCGGCCAATAGCATGCGAAACTTCGCGAACTCCCGCTCGGTCCATTCTGCTGATTCCGTCGGCGCGGCGGAAAATAATGTCAGGGGTAAACAAAATACGATAGCGCGGAGAATATAAATTTAGGGGCTGTCCCAGATAACTAGCCCATATTTGTTCTAACCCATTGCCTTAGCTGCGATAATTGGGCTGATGGGTCACTGTTGTTAAAACGCCACTCGCACTCCTTT
>JABJCS010000130.1 GCA_018665505.1 Alphaproteobacteria bacterium | reverse complement strand
CCCCGCGGGGATACATCGGCAATGCCGTCTTCACCGGTTGTCGAGATCACCATAAACGGTGACAGCTCAATGATGTGTTTGCTGTGTTTCTCTAGTTGCGGAATGACCTTTTGCGCCGCGCGACCCTTTGGCTGGCGGTAAATCTCACGCAGTTGATTGACGGTTTCGACGCGTGCCATCGGTACTCTCCCTCAATGCAATTCGGTTTCGTCATCTTCCACCACACTCGGTGAAAGGTCGAGCGGCTTATCCGATATGGACCAAGGCCCGGTCAACCATGTCGTCGCCATAATCGCGCCGCGCGGTGGCTTCCCGCATGCGGCCGTCTTCCAAATCATGAGCGAGGTCGACGATATCACGATCTTGCGGATTGCCGAGACCGCCGCCTCCCGGTGTTTCCATCCGCACTGTCTCTCCAGCGTCAAGCGTGAGCAGGCGTTGTTTCGGTGCCATGGCCTCTTCGCGATTGGTACCGTGATTTCGCACGATCCGACAATTGCCGCCCGGTTTCCCACCCGCATAGCCCTCCGCAGAAGTGAGATAGCTGTCCGCCCGACCGGAGAAGGTTGTGGCGTCCGTGAGAATTTTAACGTCCCGAGCGACGCCCATGCCGCCTCGGTGTCGCCCGGCACCACCGGAATCGACGACCAAGGTATATTCCTCAACCATCAACGGATATTCATGCTCGACTGCTTCGGCGGGCATGTTTAGCGAATTCGTGATGTGGCAGTGGGCGCCGTCCATACCGTCAAGGGCGTCCCGCGCCCCGTTTCCACCTGCAAGCGTTTCCAAGTAGACATAGGTGCCGGCGTGTTTCTTTGATTTGCCGGAAAATACCATTGCGCCCAGGACATCGTGGCAGGATGCCATGGCTTTCTCCGGCGGTAATAATCCGGCGAATGCACCAAAGACCGCGCCGGAAAGTTTCTGGCATGTCGTGGTTCGTGCACCGACCGCAGCCGGATAGTGAGGATTGACGATGGTCCCTTCGGGCGCGGTGAACTCGATGGCATCAAACAACCCGCTGTTTGCCGGGAGTTCCGGATCGAGCAAGGCTTTGATCGCATAGGCGACCGTCGCCATCACGCCGGTCGGCATGATGTTATAACCGCCGCGCGATTGTGGCCCGGAACCCGTAAAATCGAGGTGCATCCGGTCGCCCTCGACGGTCACGGTGGCCGCGAGCGGCAGCTTTTCGCCGCCGAATCCGTCATCGTCCATCCACGTTGTGAAGCTATGCGTGCCGTCCTTTAGGTCGGCGATCCGCGCCCGTAGTCGGCGTGCGGTATATATCATCAAATCTTCGACTGCCCGGTCGACAGCTTCGCTTCCCATACGCTCGACGAGTGCGACGACTTGTTCCGCCCCCAATGTGTTGGTTGCGATCTGAACCTTGAGGTCGAGCAATCGATCTTCCGGCTCCCGCGTGTTCTGGATGATCATCTGCATGATACCGTTATCGAGCACGCCCTTGTGGACCATTTTGACTGGAGGGATACGGATGCCTTCCTCGAAAATGCTGGCTGCGCTGGGGCTGATCGACCCGGGTACGGAGCCGCCGACATCCGCATGATGACCGAGGCACGCTGCAAAGAACTTAATTTTGCCGTCATAGAAGATCGGAGTGATGATTGAGATGTCCGGCAGGTGCGTGCCACCGGCGAGATACGCGTCATTACAGACGAACGCGTCGCCTGGATAAATCTCCTCCATGGGGAAATCCCGCAAGACGGCATCGACACCGCCTTTTAGCGACCCCAGATGGATTGGGATATGCGCTGCTTGTCCAATGGAGCGACCGCTGGCGTCGAACAAAGCCACGGAACAGTCGCGGCGTTCCTTGATATTTGGCGAAAACGAAGAGCGGACGAGTTTGGCGCCCATCTCCTCGATAATCGCGAGGACCCGGTTGTTGAAGACTTCGATTTCAATGGCGTCGATGACTCTTTCGTCCGAAGGGGGCGTCATGTGCTTGGCTCCAGAACCAGGTTACCGATCTTGTCGACGGTG
>JABJCS010000129.1 GCA_018665505.1 Alphaproteobacteria bacterium | reverse complement strand
TCCGCAATCCTGCTTGCCTGAGCGGCACGGCCGGGTTCAAGCCTACCTACGGTTTGGTTAGCCGTGCCGGCGTCATCGCCAACTCCTATACGTTTGACCATTGCGGCCCTCTCACCTGGACCGTCGAAGACGGGGCGTTGATGATGCAGGCGCTCGCAGGCCACGACACCCGCGACCCCGCTAGCGCTAATGTGGAGGTCCCGGACTTCGCGGCAGCCCTTGGCGGCGATCTAAAGGGTAAGCGCATCGGCGTCGTGCGGCACTTCTACGAAGAAGAACAGCCTGCGGACGATGAGACACGCAACGCTCTTGAAGCGGCCTACAATGTCCTACGCGGTCTTGGCGCAGAGCTAGAAGACGTCCGCTTGCGTACAATCCGCGAATATATGGATGTGAAAGTCACCATTGCGGAATCCGAACTCTACAACGTCCACGAAGGCAATCTGCGAACCCGCCCGAGCGATTTCGGCTCGGACTTCCTCGGTCGCTCCACACCAGCCTGCTTGATCAGTGGGCCCGATTACGTCGCCGCGCAACGAGAGCGCCGCGTGATGCTGAACCAAATGAAACCGATCTGGGAACGCTACGATCTTCTGGTCACCGCGGGCACCTTTGCAGCACCGCGCTTCGATGCTCACCGCACAGTCGCTTTCTGGGAGAAGCCGGCAATCACAACCGCCTTCAACGTGACCGGCGGTCCGGCATTGGCGTTGTGCATCGGCTATAACAGTGGCGGGCTGCCGCTTTCGATGCAGATTGTCGGACGGCCCTTTGACGATGCGGCGGTTCTCCAAGCGGGCGACGCCTATGAACGCTCGACGACCTGGCGCTCTCGTCGGCCCGAACTCGATCCGAATGCGGAGGTTACACCAGCGCCGCAACCCGCACCCGATGCACCATCCGGCGCTGACGCGAAGACGCGTGAACGTGTCGCGAATGCTGTCAAAGCCGCAGGTCTGCCACTCAACGATGCACAAATCGACCAAATCAATGCCGCCGCTCCTTACGTGGCGGATATGGTCGGACGCATTAATCGGGACCGCTCTTTTACGGACGAGCCGGCGAACACATTTTCATTCTCCAATTAGTGCCTCGTCCGATTGGATACATTTAACTAGATTGGTAAAATAGTTCTGGATACGACAACCAAAATTTGAGCAAACAGTATGAGCCTAAATGGTTTCGAAAGTGTACATGCTCTCGTCATCGATGATGTCAGTTTCACGCTTCATCGATTGATAAAAACGTTTGAGCAAATCGGCATTCCACACGTGCATTCGGCAGCCAACGGCTTAGCTGCGTGTGAAATGATAGAGGCGGGCAAAGTGACGCCTAATCTAATTGTCGCCGATTTCCAAATGCCCGAGATGAACGGCCTGGAAATGCTGAAACGGGTCCGGACCGGCGGCGTTGCCAATCTTCCCCATGATGTCCCGTTTATCATGCTGACCGGCTATCTAGAACTGAAACGCTCCATCCCCGCCGTGCGCCTCGGTGTCGACGGCTTGATATGCAAGCCGCTGACACCGGCCGTTGCAAAGAAAAAGTTCCTACCGCTCTTCTCCAGTGATCCTGCGCGTGACGTTCGAGACACCACTTATTATGCCGACAAAGAAATCGATAGCGGCGGCGCGCTTGATGCGGAAATTGCAGCGCAACCCGGTAATGAGGAAACCGAGCTCCCCACGTCACTTGTGACCCCTGGGGTCATACTGTCACGGGATCTTAAATATCCAAACGGCGACCTACTCATACCCAAAGGTGCCGTCATAAATCAAGTGCTTCTCAACCGACTGCAAGAAGTTGCAGAGCTATCCGGCGGAGTGCATAGGCTGTGGATCTGGCTCTAACATGCAACGAACAAAATAGAACTATCGATCATTCTTTTCGACCTTGATGGGCTCTCCAATTTCCACCGAAATCAGCGTCGAGAGGTCTTCTGATACGATTGCCACTGACGTTCCATTAAATATGGCGAAGACCCCAACGTCGTAAACCCACTCTTCACTTAAACAAAACTGGTCGGCCAGCTCGACAGAAGTCGCTGGCCAACACCGCCACTCATACGGCCACGATAGACTTCCAACATATCGATGAGATAACGCCGAGTTTCGCGCGGATCGATGACCTCTTGGGCTTCGTAAAGCTCGGCCAATTCCCAGGGCTCGGAATCCCGGTCCAGCTCCTCAACACGTCGGTCGAATTCTTCCGGATCGTCTTCGCGCTTAATGTCATAGACGACACTCACGCCGATACGCGGGTCCATGAAACCCAAATCCGCCGACGGCCAAAGCGCGACTTCGTCAGTGTTTCGCCCACCCCCCATGTTCAGATATGCCTGTCCGTAGCTCTTACGAAGAATGATCGAGAACTTCGGCACGGTGACGAGCTGCAACGCATTCATCCAATTCATAATTCGCCCCGGCGCGCCGATCCGCTCGCCGTCGACACCGATCAGAAAGCCCGGCACATCCACCAGAAAGACTAACGGAATATTGAAACTGTCGCACAGCACCATGAAGCTGGTGACCTTGTTGCATCCATCCGGGTCGATGGCCCCGCCCTTAAACATTGGGTTATTGGCAATGACACCGACGCTGCGGCCATCTATCCGCACGAACGCGGTGGTCGCAGTTTTCCCGTAATTCGGCTTCAACTCGAACAGGCTATCCTTGTCCGCGATGGCGGAGATCACCTTGCGCACATCGTAGACCTTCTGACGTTCCTCCGGCACCAGATCGAGGATACTCTCCATCTCGTCGCCTGATCCTTCGGGCACGTCATGGACCGGCGGCGCTTCATTCGAATGGCTCGGCAGATAGGAAAGGAACTTCTTTACCAGGTCGATAGCTTCCTCGTCCGTATCAGTCGCGTAGTCGACGAGACCACTGACCCGCGTGTGCATACGCCAACCGCCGAGATCTTCCTTGTCGATCGGTTGATTGATGGCCAGCGACGTCACGCGCGGCGAAG